>NZ_CP058558.1:0-300000 GCF_018141165.1 Alkaliphilus sp. B6464 | reverse complement strand
TCTTTTCTCATACTGACTCCTTATATCATTTGAGCAAGATTATAAAAAAAGAGGCTCCGTATATAAAAAGTAGAACTACCATTACCAATTGTTTAAAGACTTTAATAAATATGAACATTTTATACTATAGTTATGGTGTAAATGGTTGGGTTATTCGTGGTATGGATAATATGTTAACTGAAGGTTATATTGAACTAAGAAAAATTTTCTTCACAGATATATTCTATAATATGAACATAACTGAAAAAAAGGCACTGTTTTACTCTGTATATATTATGAGTACAAAAGGCTATAAAAGCCTTAAACAAATCATTATAAATGTTAAGAATATAGATAGTGAATGGATGCAAATTTTTAAATCTGATAATATTTACTATATTAGAGAAAGAGTGCAGAACATATTAAATAGATTTTTTAAAGATATATCTGATATAAAGAGAGAACAAGAATTAGAAAAATTAGAAGATTATATCGGTGAAGAACAAATAAATAAAGCAAAAAAAGATTTAAAATTTAAGTTTTTCTTTATTCCAAATAAAATAATCAATGAAAAGTTAGCAACAAAGAAAACCGATAGAGAAGAACTTCAAAATTTTAGAAAATCTGACTCAAGTTTTTATTCTTATTTAATAAAACTTCGGGAAAGACAAGATGAACATATTCAGAAGAAGTTTACAGATAGAATCATGATTGCATTATTAAGATATTGCAAAGGGTTAAACTACTTGTATAAACAGGAGATAGCCTCAAGAATTCTTACTAAACTTTTCGATACAAAAGAAATATCATCACCAGATAGATATATTGGCACAGTAGTTCAGGCATATTTACAGGCTCTTTAAAATTAAACCTTGTAATATGCCTATTAGTATTGCCATGAAAAAATATTAATTGACAGTCAAAACACAAGAAAAGTTATGACTGTCTTTTTCTAATAAAAATCTGTGGGTAAACATGTGGATATGTTGTGGAAAAGGTGTGGATAAAATATTAATATTTTATCCACACTTATTATTATAGAAAATCCGTACAATAGTTTTTAAACTGTGGATTAATAAATTTTAATATAAGATTATTCGACATCAATAGTTTTAATCAAAAACATACTCTAGGTTAGATGTAATCAGGTGTTTCTTTTTCTATAAATTGTTTGATTTGTTTTATTAATTGTATGCTATGTATTTATCAATGTTCCACTGATCCCCTAAATATAAATTATTATAATATATTCTTGAAAAGAAAAAATATGACTAATTAAAATGTAATATAAAATTTTATAAAGGTATTTTAATTATTGAAAGGGGAGTCTTAATATGAAAATAAATAAAATTGGAATAAAAAATTTTAGAAATCATCAATTAACTACAATTACTATGGATAAGACTGTTAATCTTTTTTTAGGCAAAAATAATAATGGCAAATCAAGTATAAAGGCAGCACTAGAAATGGTTCTTACTGGTGGTTGTGAATTTACAGGAGATAAAGGGCAAGGGTATCAATATTTAATTAAAACAGGTACTAAACAGACTATTGTATCTGCTGATGTAGAAGGTGTTGGAGAAATTGAAAAAAGATTAGGAAAAAGCAAGTCCATTTATCTTAATGGAGATAAATCCACTCAAACAGAAATAGAGTCTTTAATTGAATCTCAAGGTGTTTCTATAAATGTTATTAAAGCAATTTTTTCATCTTCTAAATTTATAAATATGACAGCGAATGAAAAGAAAAATTTTATGTTTAATTTGCTTAATATTGATGTCGATATAGATTTAATAATAAATAATCTCTCAAAACAAAATACTGAAGCAATAGATAGAATAAAGTCGTCACTTCCATCTGAATTAGATATGACCGTATTTGATACACTTTATGATATATTTTATTCTGATAGAAGGAATTTAAATAAAGAGATAAAAGTTCTGCAAATGGAAGTTGAAAAACTGAAACAAGATACATTTGATTATGCTGACAGTACTTATGATGAAATTAAGACTGAAAAGATAGTAAAAGGAAAAGAATTTGAAGAAATACAAAAACAGATTGCTATTGTTGAAAATAGTAAGTTTATCTATGATAGTGCAACAAAAGAGAAAGAAGAAGTACTGGAAGAATCTGAAAAACTTAATAAACTTCTTATACAATATATGGATATAACAACATCAATAGATGATATCAATGATTCAATCAATCAATACAATGATAAAATTAAAAATTTAGAGGTTGAGAATAAGGAATTAGAAATTGAAATGGCATCAAGAACATCTAAAATTAATTTGACTAAGAATATCATCCAAAAACTAAAAGACACAGGTTGTCCTTTGTATTCAAAGTTGACTTGCAATCAAGATAAAAATGCTATGGTTGACGAATTAACTAATGATATGATTTCATTACAAGATGAACTATTTGATTTAGAAATGGATGCTGAATATGTTAAATCTCAAATAAATAAAGAAAACTTAAAATTGGAAGGGCTGAAAAATGATTTAAATACTACAAAAACAATTGATAGAATAAAATCTAGTTTAGATATTTTAAAAGTAAAATTATCAGAAATAGAAAAAAGACTTGTGCCTGTTGATGATAAAGAACTTCCGGTTCTAAAAGATAAAGAGTCATCTTTAAAATTAAGATTACAAGAAATTAACACTTATTTAAAAAACAAAACAGAGTATGATCAAACAGTTGTAAAATTAATGAATAAAGAAAAAGAACTTGTAATACTTGAATTTTTAGTTTCTGAATTCAATTCAGATGGAATTAAAAATAAAATACTTAAACATAAAGTTCAAGATATCAAGGATAAGGCTAATGAAAGATTATCTGTTCTGACAGGGAGCAAGTATAAATTGGATTTCGACTTAACCGAGGGATTTGATGTTATTGTTACTCATGAAACGGGAACTGTTAAAGTTCAAGGGTTATCGGATTCAGAAAAATTAAGAATAGGTATCATTCTTCAAGATATATTCAGTTACTTAACTAATAGTAAGATCCTTGTAATTGATAATCTTGAAATTCTCGATGAAGAAAATAGAACATTCTTTAATGATTTTATAAACAACATTAAAGACGAATATAATACTATTCTTCTTATTGGAACAGGTGATGAATCTCAATTTATGATTGATGATTCAAATTATTTCATTGTAGATAATGGTGAAGTATTTGATCTATTTGCATAATAAAAAAGACACTAGAAATTTTCTAGTGTCCTTTTTATTTAATTAAAACAACTAATGGTCATCTTGTTTGCGTTTAGGTTGGCTTATCTTGCTTTTTACGGGGTTTATATAGGGTAGGGATATGTTTATGTGTCTTTTGTATTTTAAGACCTGTAAAACGGCTATAAGCCCATCTGATTAAAATAAACTTGATAGTAATTCTTGATTCTTCAAATATAAATCCTATACACTGTTGGAGTATTGGTTGTTGAATCTGGGCATTGTTTTGATAATAAATGTACTGTTTCCATATTTAATTCTAAAGAAGAATATTTTAAATCTATTGAAAAAACAGATTGGATATTAACATCACTTCAAGAAGATTTCCCTGAAGTGTATAAAGAATTAATGGATGCTGTAGATCCTTCTGCATCTGCAATTATATCAGTAGAGTATATTTCAGTATGGGATGGAGATGAAATCGAAACAAATGCCAAGGTTGATTTAGAAACAGGAGAGATTGTATTTATTGAAACTGTAGATATATCCAATGAATATAATGCTTGTGAAAAAGAATTTATCAGATAGTCAGATGGAGTAATAACGGACGTTGTAGAATATAGTGGACGCTACTATGCTTTAGATATATTACCAAGATTATCTTATAAGTATAATAAAAATGAATCAAAGGAAGAAATTGAAGAAACAATTTACTTATTAGGTAAGAATAGAGTTCCATCTAGTTTACTTGTTATCTTTGATAGAGGTTTTTATTTTGATGTGTATGGTAATCCTCATGGCAAACATTCTAACATTCCTGATGGTGCATCATGTTTTATTTATATAGATAGACCTGTGTTGTATGGTGAAATATTAGATATGTGTTCTGATTTAGGAACACCAAGAAAAGATACGCTTACAATTAGAATTATACCATGTAAGGATGCAGCATATAGTGATGATAGAGATAATTGCGAAAATGTATCAGAATTATTACTTAGCAGTGAATATAGAAAAATAAATTAATTGAAAAAGCAGAGGACAAATCTTCTGCTTCTTTTATAAATATAAGATTATGTTTCATATAAAAAACAGTACCTATAGGTACTGTTTTTTATATTGCCTTATCATTAGATAGTAAATTAACTATTTAGATATCTATATATCCATTCTTTTAAGTTTCTATGTCTATTTTCATTTATCGTAGCGAACTCTTTATGATTCAAGGTTACTCTATGAATATGTCCAGTTCTGAAATCTAAGGTATGTGATATATATTTAATCATTTTACCTTTTAATTGCCGAAAACTGTGATTTTCATTAATGTATTTAACTAATTCCAAATACTCTTTAAGAGTCATATCTTCACCATGTTCCATTTTTACGATATTCAATTTAACAATTTTATCGCAATTTGGACACGTATAAGTTTTTAGATGTTTTTTCATGGGGATAATTGAACTATCTTCATATCCACATTCTTTGCATATAAATACATCTATTTTGCTCAAAATAATTCCTCCTTATGCTGCATTGAGTAGAATTTCTTCAACTTTAGAAATCACACCTTCAAGACTAAAAATGAACTTCTTATCTGCTACATTACTCATCTTATCAATATGGGTAATCATAATAATTTGTCGTCCAAATGCCTCTGAAATTTGTTTTAAGAATTCAGAAGTGTTATCTATATATTCTTTAGAAATTTCTTTAGCAGGTTCATCAAGAACAAGAGGTCCTTCCTGTCCAGACAACTCTAAAAGAGCAACATTAAGAGCAATTTTTACAATAGATGATACCCCATCACCTTTAGAGTCTTTTAAAGATGTATTTTCAAGAGGTTTTCTATTAACCACACCGTCTCTAACGGTTTTAACAAAAAACTTAGCCTCAGCACGACCTCTTTTTTCTTCTATATCTATTTCAAAAGAAATATCTTCATTTCGGATAAATTGAAGTGCATTAGTCACTATATTTTCAAATTCAACCTTGATTTTTTCACGCTGATATTCAGCACTCTGCATAAACATAACTCTTGTTTTATCTAATCTCTCATGTTTTTTTTCTAGTTTTTCTTTTTCTTTGCACTTGATGTCTTTAGACTCAACGTATGTTATATATTTTCCTTTTTTTTGATGAAATTCATCTTTTATCTTTTTAATTCTTTGTTCTAAACTCGCAACATCTATAACTATACTCATAATTTAACCTCCTAATAAAAAAGGGTAATAAGGGAGATAATTCCCTTATTAAGCCTCTAGTTTTTTAATTAAACCTTCTAATTTTGAGTCATAGTCAGCAAGAGTCTTATCCATTTCCTTGATTGCATCATCAATTTTTTCAGGATCAAAACCTAACATCTCTACTTCTTCATAATCCTTTTTAAGTCCTTTTTCATTTTCTTCAATTCTAGTTTCAGCACGAAGTCTTGCATCTTTCTTTTGTTTTAATTCCTTTTTCTTATCATCTAATAATTTTACAGCCTTTTCAACGTTATTATCTATTTGATTTACGATTGTTGACATTTTACATCTCCTCCAGTTCTTTTCTTATATTATCTAAATGGTTTTTATCTAAATTACTCATACATAGTGGACATCTTCCTAAATCTTTAACCAAAGAAATACATTCACTAATAAGTATTTCTATCGCTTGTTTGTTTTTATTTAAGAACTCGTTACCTTGCTTACGATTATCAAGTTTAGTATTAATGGATTCTTTTAGTTTAAGAAGTTTATTTTTGGTATTTTTTTCTTCTATAATCATGAATTTATATTCATCAACTTCAAAAGTTATATTGTTTAGTTCTTCTTCATTTTTATCAAGGTTTTTATATTGTTCTAAAATTTTCTTATCTTGGATAATGATATCTTTGTGATAATTTATACTCTTGTTAAGAGACTCAAGATTTTTTCGTGTTTCATTAGTGAAATTGACTTCCTTTTGGAGAGTATTAACTTCAATCTCTATTTTGAGTAATTGATTTTCTTTTTTATCAATGTCTTTAGTTTCTTCAAGAATCTTTGCAGCATCTTTTATTTCATTTTGTCTATCAACAATACGGGTTTTAATATTAGTTAATCTATTTCTCTTATCAATAATATCTTTAATTTCAAATCGAATATCGTTGACGGTTTGTTCCATTTTTAATATATCAAGTTCTTGCTTATCTATATTTTTACAAGATTCAATGAACCCTTTATCATCTTTAATAAAATTTATTTTTTCATTAATGGATTTCTCAAGTTCTAACAATTCACTTCTCATAAAATCTTCTTCGGATAAAGATAAGTAAAGGTTATCAATTTCTTGAATTGTCTTTTCCTTTTCATCCATATCGCCCATATCTTCAATTTTTTTATCAAAGTCTTTAATTTCTTTTTCGAGACTAGAAACTTTTATATTAATTCTTCCCATTTCAGCCTGAACATTTTTAATGGCCACATCAATAACATTAGCCTGTGCATATGCTCCAATGACTTGAGACTTTTCCCCACCTGTATAATCAATTATGCCAATGCCTCGTGATGGAACAATATTAAGGTTAAGTTTAAACTTTTCATTGATGGTTAATGGTGAAATACCTGAAAGTTTAGATACAAGTTCAGGAACATTATCCCTAAAGCCATCGAAAGCATGTAGTTCACCATTCTCATCTATAACTTCATAAATGTTTACGCCTTTATCATATTTTCTAGTAACTATAACACCATTTGAGTATTCATTTGTTACATAAGCCAAGTTTTCTTTTTTTATATTTCCATTTTTATCTACCGCTCCATCATCTCTGTCTCTAATAAGGTCACTACCTGATTCATTGTACAAATTCCAATTTAACCCTCTTTGAAACGCTGTTTTTCCACTATCACTAGGACCTACTACAACATTAAATCCTTTATGCCATTCAAAAATAGTTTTTTTGTGGGACTGTATATTGTAAAGTATAGTTCTAACAAGGTACACTTTTTCCTTTTCTTGACTCAATTCCATTCACCCCTATCTTGATAAACCTAAAACTTGTTTCGCATCTTCAATAAATGCTAGTCCAATTTTTTCAATTTCAATTTTTTCACCATCATCCATATTAGGCTCATTTTCACACATTGTTTTAAAAATCTCCTCAATATCGGTTACTAAATTGATGTCTTTTTTATCTCTCGTAAAGTCGACAATACCTTGAGTAAATTTGACTAGTTTTTCTTTATACTCTCTTTGCTCCATCATCTTTTGCCTATCTAAGACTTCTTCACCTTTTAAAGCAGATTTTAGAGGAATGTACTCAATATCTACACTTTTGTCGTCATATATGCAAATTAAAGCAACTTGTGGAGTTCTTTTAATTTCCTCAATAAAGTTATATTTTCTAACTAGAGCACCGGGATTAATAAAGTATTTAGTAAATCCCATAACTGAATCGAAATATTCACCAGTTTCAAAACCAAGATGATAGTGTCCTATAAGTGTTAAATTAGCCTTAGTCTCTTTTTGAATTTCACTAATTGGAATGTAAGTACCAACTTGTTTGTTTTCTTTTAACACCATGCTATGTAGCATGTATATAGAAAAATCAGCCTCTTTTTCTCTAAGGATTGCTAAATCTTTTTTTCTATCAATTAAAGTCTCGCTAGGCACACCAGTTATTTCTAACTTAAAACCTTCTTTTTCAGCAAAAACTCTTTCACCGAAATTTAATATCTTTACAATTCCTAATTTGCCAAACAGACCTAATTTAGTCTGTTCAATGGTCATTATGTTGTTGTGTCTTAGGTCATGCCCTCCGGGAAGAACAATTACTTTTTTATCAAATGCCTTTTTATAAACCTTTCCAACTTCTCCTGCAACAGCATCAGATATATCTGCACTATTAAAAAAGTCACCAGTATGAAGGTAAAAATCTACTTTATGATCTTTTCCAATTTGAGCGACTTCTTTGGTTTTTTTAATAGCAGCATCAAACATGATATCTTTTCTATTTTCAGGATTTTGTCGTGTATAATGTGTATCTGTAAAATGCAATATCTTAAACATTAATTTCTTAGCCACATTAAATTCACCTACCTTAGTCAATACCTCCATATAAGAGTTTGTAGTGATTTTATTTAATCTTATATGAAGAAATCAAATATTTTTAAAATCATTTTTAACATAACATATAAAAAATACTTGAAAAGAAACCATATGATTTATAAGAATATCTCCAACATATATATTTGGCTTTTATTTAATATAAAAATTTATAGGAGGTATTTAATAATTATGAAAAGTACATATAAGATTAATGCAAAAGAAGTTAAAGGTGTTACGCTATATACTAAGGATGGAGTTTTTGAAATTGAGAATTTATCTAATATAGAAAATTATCCTCAATTTGCTAAGGATAGGACAGAGAAGATTGTCTCTAATATTCTTAATAAAGTAGGGATTCTAAAATTTTTACAAGGAGATAAAGAAGTCAGGGTTGATTTAACGCACCAAAAATTTGCACCAAGATTTGAAACTTTTTCTAACCAAAGAAAAGCATAAAAAAAGACAGTAACCAACTGTCTTTTTATGTTTTTAATTTGTATAATATTTTATTTCTATATCATGGACTAATTTTGAAATTCAAAATCATATCTCGTAATCAAAATAATGAACAATTAAATCTGATTTTTTATTCCATCCTTTTATTTCTTTTAGTTTAATAGAATCTCCTATATTTATATCACTAGTTTTAATTTTGTTAAATAGATTTACATTATCTATTGACCAATTCTTATTGTCATATTTAAAATGAACTAAATGTTTTTCTGGAACAACAATAGTTTTATAATATCTTTCTGAAATAGGATAAAAATTAAATCCATCATGAAATAAAGGTGCTCTACTTTCAGTTTCAATTGGGATATATTCAGTGTCCATTATTTCAACGTCTATCCAATTATTATCCTCTTTAACCACTAAAAAATAATCACCAAAGTTAGTTAAGGTTTTTTTGTCATACTACTTGTTACAAAAGAGAATAACACTATAGAAATTAAAGAAAAGATTATAAATATTAAAATGTTCTCTTTATCCATTGTAAATTCCTCCATTTGTTTTTTAAACAATTAGCACTTTTTAATGCTTCCTATTTGTAAGAAGTGTTTTGTCGCTAGGAACTTCTTCAAATTTCAATTTTTTATATTCAGTACTAATTAATCCTCGCTTTAATAAGTCTAACAATTTTTTGTCTATCTTTTCTTTATCTTTTTGAATCTTGTCTTTTTCTATATGTTTTTCAAGACCATAGGTTTCTATTTTGTCAATTTTGCTCTTTATTTCAATAATTTTGCTTAATAAAAGAATATCGTGTTCTTTTGGGAATTCCCTAGCAAACTCTCTTACATCAATGGTTATATCTCCAAATCTATGTTGTATCCTGATCCCTAGATATTTGTATTCGTTATTATCAAGTCCTTCCCATTTAGGTATATCATCAAATTCTTTTACATTTGTAAAATAAGAAGGGAAGTTTTGATATAAAAACTCCATAGCATCTTGGAATCCAAATCCTTTATAATCCATCACAAGTTTTACAGGATACCAAGTTTCACCACAAGTAAAACAGTGGGCGTAGTTATTGCTGTCACCAGAATGTTCATCTTCATTTTTTAATCTTAGATTGCCTAAAATTTGATCTGTATGTTTACAGCACTCACCTGTAGATTTATTATTTGATTCTTGGAATCTAGGAATGACTAATCTTGCAACAGACTTTATTGGTATACTATTTGCCTCTTCACTATCTAGCCATAACATAGTTAACCTCCTAATATATATTTAAATACCTATATATTTAACATAACATCAAAACCTAGTATTCTAAGTTAGATGTATTTTATTAATAGATAAATTCTTATTTCAATTATTTGTTTAAAAATATATCTGTAGATTTGCAATCTTAAATTAAGTTTATATAATGTCTATAAATTTCTAATTATGAAAGGGAAGTGGTAAATATGCAAAATCATCAAGTTCAACCTTCGGTTTATTCTGATTTCGTTAATATAGGTTTTAATTTATATAATTTCACACTATATTTTGGCTCTATCGAAGAAAATTCCAATCAATTAATGGGAAAAGTTAAAATGAGTCCTGAAACAGCAAAGGCATTAAGAGATGCTTTAGATAAAAATATTAAAACTTATGAGGATACTTATGGATATATAAATACTTTTACTGAAGATGTAAAAATAAAAGAAATTGAATTAAGAGAAAGAAATATGACTAAAGCAGAAATGGACAGAAAACAAGGAGAGGAACTTCCGACAACTGTTCAAGAGAAGACTATTGAATAGAAAAAGGGTAGAACATAAAGATCTGTGTTCTACCCTTTTTTTATTCAAATAAATTATTATCCTCTTTAACTAAAATATTAGTTTGCATTTTATCACCATTGATACTAATTAAAGGAAATATTGAAATTCTTGGCTGCGTCATTCTAATTAACTCTAAGGACTTATTGAACTTTCAAATATAAGAACACTCCTCTGTATTAGTAATGGGTAAGAAAGTAATAAGGAAAAACACTCTTAAAACCTGTTGTTTTTTATATGTGCCAAACAGGTATTAATAATTCTTTCTGCATAATCTTTGGTAAGATGATCTTCGTCATATTTATTTCGATTTAAATAATCAATAATTTCTTGAACTTTTGGATTATCAGGATATTTATTAAATATTATTCTAATTTTATCCGCCTGTTCGTGAGTTCTATATTGATTCTTGTAAATTACTTGCTTTTCAGTTTCTGTTTTTATCATTAAAATCTTATCATTATATTTTTCAGCAAACTCGTATACATCTGCAACAACACTTATATTTTGTAAGTATTTTTCAATGTTTCTACTTTTTCCAATATATTTGTTCCAAAAGTCAATAATTGATTTCATATTAACCTGTTGACCTTCTTTTTTAATTTCAAAATTTACTAATTCTTTATTATTATTGTACCAAATAAGGTAATCTGAAATAGAACTTGATATCTCCATTTCCTGTTTTTCATTAAGTGATTTAAAACTTATTTTAAATCTTCTATCTATATTATTAGTCATATAATACACCTCTACTTATTTTATATTTCTCATCTTTTTAACCATATTTCTTGTTTTCTCAATTTCAAACGCCCTAATACCGATAATGATGGGTAAGAAAAAAACTGAAAATGATGCTATTTTAAATCCAATAAAATCAACCATCGTGAAATAAGAGATAACAGAAAATATTATTGATGAAATGCAATAGATTATGAAAAAGATTTGATAACCAATTTGAATATATTTTAAGTAGCAAAGACTACTAATAATCACAGTTATAATTATTAAAATTAAATTATAAATCATAAAACGAAATCTCCTTTCATTAAATCAAATTAAAAATCATTAAAAGTATTTCACTATAAATAAAAATAAAATTCCATACAAAAATTCTTTTTTATTTTCTATTAAAGAAACCTATTTCTAAAACAACATTTCAAGGTTTTTAGGTGGGAAAATAATTACAACTTTTTCAGGTGTTAATCTAAGGGCTGCTGTTATTTTATATGCAGTTTCTAATTCTAAATTCTTAGCGTTACAAAGATTATTAATACTTGTTCTCCCTACGCCTAATTTTCTGGCTAGGTGACTTTGACTTATTCCATGCTCATTTAAATAATCTTTTAATCTATTTTCAATAAAACATTTTGAAAAATTAATGGTTTTTGTTTTATCTGACTTAGTAAATGTATAATCATTTTTGTCAAGAAATTCTTCTACTTCGTTTAACTCCAGAATATGTATTTCATTAGAAAGATTAGGGTTTTCGGTAATGATTTCTAATATCCCGTTTGTAATTTTACCTTTTATAATTCCTTTTTTAAACTCTATCACTCTTTTCACCTCCAGAAGAATATCTATATTTTTAATATAACACAAAAGAATCTATGTGTCCATAGTTTGGTGGACAAATGTTCATTAGTTTATTAACCTTTTTTCAAGTAAGAGTTTAGAAACGAACTTCTTATATAGAAGCATAAAAAGATTTTTTTAATAGAAAGTATCTTAACTTTATAGTAAGTTCATTTTAAAATTATTAGATTTCATTTAATTCACATATGTCCATTTAATCCTCCATAACTTAATCTATATAATGTTCTCAAGATAAAAACAAAAGGTAGAATTTTTTTATTTTACAAACTTTCCATTATTGGAAAGGTCTATATTTATTATTTTTATATTTTCATTTCTTTCTTAAAAGTTAAGATCTTTTACTTTTTTCTTTATTTTTTACTATTTGCTTACCCATTATTTAAAATCTGGAATATCTCGAGATTTGTTTTGAGAAAAAGAAACGGCAAATGAGCCAAATCAGTCGTGTACATTAGAATTTATTTTGATTTTTATCTTACTCATTAAAAAGCATTGATATATAGTATAAGAAATTGAATAGTAGGAGGGATGCAATTGACATGTGGGAGTATAAAAAAATAAATTGTAGCAAATTAAAAGGGCAGGCCCATAGTGAGATTCTCAAAATAATATTTAAAGTTCAAATAATTTAATTGATAATAGCAAGAATGATTTGTTATAAGTATAAAAAGATACGTTATTTTATATATAAAGAAGGATTTTTACAAAAGGAGATGAAAGATATGGATATTTATTACGCTACATTTATTGATCCCAGTATTAAAAGACGAGGGGTTAGTTTTTTATTAAAAGGTTTAAGTTTTGATAGTTGTTATTTAGAAAAATGTATTTTAGTTCCGTATAAATATGATAGTAAAGAATTACAAGAGGCTTTTATTGAAGTATTTAAAGAGGTTTTAAATTTCATCGAAAACGAATTGATAAAGAACAAGGGGTATACCATTCGTTATTTAAATTTTATAGGATCTAATTGTGAGGTAGATTTCTTACAGTACAAATGGAAAAGAGAAGGGGGTTGCTTTCATACTTTTGAAGGATACCTGAAAGATCAGGACTTTAGAGAAATATGTAAAAATTTATTTGACGAAATGAAAAGAATAGAGAAAAAATACAAAGTTAAATTTGATTTCAAGGATTTCAGACATAGTAATGGAAAGATGTGGTCACACGATAAAATTGCTAAACAAAAATTGAGTAATATATTTGACAAAGGAAATGAGGCGGAAAGTAAATTATATCTTGAAAAAATACAAAAGAAAAGAGAAGAAGAATTATTAAAAGGGTATAGCAATAGAGAATATTTTAACATTGATGAAATAGAGGTTTTGTGGTCAATACACCCAGAATTAGTATTTGAGTCAAGGAATTTTACTTTAGCATTAATAGATGGTAAAGTAATAGATCTAAGAAGCGAAAAAGTAATAGAAATTCCTACGTTAAATAGAAATAGAAAGTGGAGACTACAGAAAAAATTTATACCAGAGATCAATCCACAAATTTCATTGAAGGTTAAGTGTATATCCAATAATCATAGTAACCTTATAGAAAATAAAGAATATATATTTGTATCTAGTTATGAAGGCGATATGGGAGAAGTATACGATATAGAAACTAAAAAAACAATAGGTGTTTTTAGTATTAAACATTTTGATATTTCCTTATTTGGTTACAACTGGTGCAAATTATAAACGAAAACTGTTATAATAGAGTAGGCTTTAAAATGTTAAACAAATAATGAGGAGATAAATACAATGAATTGGTTGGAAAACTTTAAAAAACAACTTACGGAAAATAAACTCTCCAATCTGAAAGTAACAAAAAATGATGGAGAAGTTAAGAGTGTTGATTTTGAATTCTCCAATGGAGAAAAGATTGAACTAGAAATAGGGAATAAAATCAATAAAAACAAAACCATTGAAAAATAGAATAATTTTAAAAAGTAACTCTGGAGGAGAATTCCAGAGTCTTTTTTTGTGTAAAATTATCTTATCCTCAACGCTTAAAATTATCAAACCGTTATTTGAAATGAAATAGTAAGCATTATATAATGCCACCACACTAAGGAAAAGAGGTGGTTATAATGTTTGAAAAGTTTTTTAATAAAAATAAGATTCAAAAGGAAGTAGATAATAAATTTATTGTTAAACAACTTTTTCATGAAATAAAATTTGAAAGTATAAAAAAAATTATTGGAGATAACCCAATATTGTTCAATATAGAATCAAATGAATTTGATAAATATGAAAGAATATACAATATTTTATTAAATACAGAACCTAAAAAAAATAAAAAAAGATGGTACATAAATGTTTATTATTACGGTATAGAGGTTATTAAAAAAAAGGATGATGTTGCAAGAAATTCAATTATAGAACATATCACTTGGAAAGAATGGTTGGGTTTTTATATAGATATGAATGTTTTTAAAGAATACACAAAAGAGGAAGTGGCATCTTTTATATTTGACGAAATGACTTATCATGGTGTTACAGAAGATGAAAGATTAGAATATATCAATAGTATAAAAAATAACACATCAAATGAAAATAAAATTACTGACATGAAGAAAATAAGGAGAATGCTTAAATTAACGAATTAAAATTAAAATTGAAAAATATAAAGATAATTTATTAGCATATGCGAAATTAACAATGTAGAAGGGAGGAAGTAATTATGAAATTAAAAAAAATTTTATTAATAGCAATAAGTTTGGTCTTAGTATTAGGAGTAACAGGATGCAGTGATAGTAGTGGTGCAGGAAAGAGATATGTACAGGACAGGTCTGATAGGATGGAGGATATTGCAATAACTGATTCCCAATATAAAATGGGAGTCACTAGTATTGTAACTCCTATTATTCAATCAGGGTATAATATTAATATTAATGCTCAACAAATTAAAATGGGTAGAGGGGACATAATGAGTGAAATCGAAAACATTGAAAGACAAGTTGAGGATGTCCAAAGTGTAAGAAATAAAGTATCATCTCTTAAAGTATTGCAATCAAAAGAAATGGATAAAGAAGATTTAATCAATGGGATTGACACATACAGTCAAAGACTTAACAATTATAAGGCCGTATTGCAATCAGAAAACCTAACTAAAGACCAAGTTCAATTGGCAATAGATAATCTAATGGCTGCTCTTGATATTGTAAAGCAGTATACTAGATAAAAACATACTTTTAATTAGAAATAATAATAGTAGTTTATCAGTTTTGGAAGAATGCAACAATAAATTTGATGCTGTTTCTTCTGTAAGACAAGTATAGATAAAATCATTATTGCATGATATGGTAATAATGTGATCAAAAATTACTCAATGAAATAAAAGAGCCAGTTAGTTTTTTTCTAACTGGCTCTTTTATTTATCATGCTTTAATTTTTTAAATATTAGTATATTCTCTACTAATGCCCAAGTGTAGAAATCTACTGGTATTGGAAATTCCCTTGCTAAAGCAACCTCTTTCGGAGTAAAGGCAGATGCTATGATTATACATCTCATATCATGTGTTTTTAGATTATCTACTCTACCATATAAGGAAACTAAGTCTACAAACTTTTTTTTATCTTCCATAATATTTTCATATTCGTTTTGGTATCTATTTAAAAAATTATCTCTTGTACTTTTTTTGTAGCCTATTAGATAAGGAATTCTTTTTTTAGTATCAAGAGCAATAGTTTCAGCAATATGTTTTTGTCCATCTTCAGAATAATACCCAGAAAAGATTAATCTAAGATCTAGTAAATTTTTAAGATTTTTCTCAATGATAATTTTATCATTTACACAAAAAGGCTTGTACATTTTTTTCGATAACTTCCCTATTAACATTTGTTCAGGATTAATTAAAAATAATTTCATAAACATCCTCCTCTGAATGCATTATTTACAACTTGTACACTAAGTTTTATATGTATTTTCTATTTCATTTGCAACATGTTTGAAGTATTAAAGTTTTATAAAAGTCCCAGACTTGTAAGAATAGCACTGTCAATCCTTTCTAGTGTTTCACTATCAACAGAATTTAACTTTTTAATAATTCTTGTTTTATCTATAGTGTCAATTTGTTCCAACAAGACTATGCTTTCTTTATCTAATCCACATTTCGCATGATTTTCTATTTCAACATGAGTAGGTAATTTTGATTTATTCATGCAGGATGTAATTGGGGCGACAATAATTGTAGGACTGTATTTATTTCCAATATTGTTCTGCACTACAACAACAGGTCGTTTTCCACCCTGTTCTGAACCTATAGATGGACTTAGCATAACCAAAAGAACATCTCCTCTTTTAATATCCATATAATCACTCCCTTCCATTCTCTAAAATTTATACTTGATATATAAATAAACACTCTGTAAACTGTGCAAAACATTATACATATTGAAAAATGAATTTCACTTTTTCACCTGTTTTTTATTAAAAAAGACTAAGAACTATCAAAGGAGTGGTAATAATGTATAAAGAATCAAAAGTTACAGATAAAAAACTAAAAAGACTTAAAATAAGAAAATATAGTGATTTCAATGTAATGATTAATAATAGATTTGAAATTATTTTCTATAATAATTTTGGTGAGAGACATGTTTTTCCATTGATTATTGATGAATCTTTGGAAATTAAAGTTCCTAAATATATGCACTCAATAAATAATTTTTTAAATGGACATATAGATGTATTACATGGTAAGGATGCACTGAAATTCTTAAAGTTTGCAAAAATTGATATTGTTCCTTTTGTTTGGATGATAATGCAGGAGGGAAATCTTAATATTTATTGGAATCACAGCGACATATATATAAAAAATCAAAATGAATTTATTGTTTTAAATAGCAAAAATATAAATCTTGCGATTATTGAAAGGATGTATAAAACCCAAAACAAGACTTATTTAAATGGGATTTACAGAGAATGTTTAGATGAACTATATACTTATATCAGAAAAAAGATATCTAATAGCATAGTTCATAACGATATCATTAAATTAGAAATAGACAGGTTTAAAGATATAGAGAAGGAATTAGAAAGTGAATTTTTAAATGATGAATACAATTTTTCTAAGATGTTATTTCTATATGAAAAGTTGATACGTTTAAAGGAAAAATATACAAATGAACAATTTTTCTTAAAACCATTGCGTGATATAGATGAAATTTATGAAAAGATACAAAAAATTAGAGAAATACTTCAGCAAGATAATGAAAATGAATATTCTATTATAAAAAAATAGATATCATTTTTTTGCCTATTTATTTGATTTTCCAATTGTTTTCAATTATAATAATTTAAATTTTAAAAGAGGTGATTGGTATGAAAAATATTTTAATTAAAGAATCTCCAGAGGGTAATATATATTTATCTTTTGAGGCTATAAAATCTATTGTAAATGAATCTGTCTTGAGTTCAGTTGGGGTTTATAAAAAAGATCCTAATTTTTTTGATAAAATATTTAAAAATGAAAATGTTAAGATTGACACAAATAAAAATAAACTTATTTTAGATATACCTATTAAAATAATTTATGGTAATAACATACCTAATACTTGTACTGAAGTACAAAATACTATATCTTATAACTTGTCTATTTTTTTAGGAATAAAAAATATTGTTGTAAATATTCTTGTTGATGGGTTAGTAATGGATGACGATTTAGAAAAGATTGCAAGAAAAAGAGAGCAGCAAGATAAAAAAGATAAATTTATTTTCTAATATTATATAATAATTACAGGGGTCTTAATAAGAAGACTCCTTCTGCAATTGCCATATCTTATGTATTTTATTATTTTATTATTTTATTATAATGGTGGTTCTATATACGGTATTTAATTAAAGTTGGATGTGATTGACCAATGGCTCTTAAAATAAGGCTTAGTCAAACATATCAAAAATGTCTGAACTTAATTAAATAAAGAATCATTTAAGATAACAAAAACAGTATCAAATGATACTGTTTATTTAAGTTTTTGTTTATATTTCTTCATTTTCTTATCATAATAAACTCCTTTTTATAAAGATTTTATAAAATCTAAATTATCTCTTATATATTTTACTATCTTTAATTTTTCTAATAAATGTATTTCTGAATCATTTAATCTGGCTAAGAGTTTATCTTCTAAAATTTCATCTTCTGATAGTTGTGATGTATCTTTTTTAGAAACATAATCCCATATATCATATTTACCCCAACCATCACTTTCTCTTATATAGCCTCCAAAATAACTTAGAATATCTCTAATTAGTTTAATTGCAATTTCATCGCATCCTAATGATAAAGTAATATTATTATCCATAATATTGTCATGGTCGTGAATGTCAGTAAAGATATAAAGTTGTCTAGTATATTTACAACCTTCTATGTTTGCATATACTACATAATACGTATCATTTCTGCTATCAATTTCAATAATCTCTTTAATCTGTGGCAATTTTTTTACCACTCTAATTACATCCTTTGCTGAATACTTATTTTTATTTAAAATTCCAGTACTTGAAACTCCCATTTTATATACCTCCTAAAAATTAATAATATCCACAATAAACACAATAGAGATTAATAGATTATTAATATTTATTTCAAGTAAAAAAGAGAGGACAAGCCTCTCTAATTTGCTTTTAACTACATCCAGTTGTACTACCGCAAGATAGGCAAATATAGCATGTACCATTCGGTATCATTGCAACACTGGCACAATCTCCACATGTAACTCTTTTGTATCCTTCAGGTACTTCTTCAATTAAAGTTGCTGCTACATCTTCTATAGATCCATCAAAGTTAACTTTATCTAGTTTATTTTGAAGTTCTTTTGTAATAGCGAGTAATTCAGCATAAGACATATCCTCAAGATTTTTTTCTGTATTATTTTTAGTAGAGTTAAGAGGTTGACTTGCTTTACATCCATCACGATATAAAGCAATACATTTAACCCCTAATCTCCAAGATTCAAGATGTACTTTTTCAAAATCTTCAACAGTTGCACTATTAGGTAAGTTTACTGTTTTACTAATAGCACCACTTACAAGAGGAGTTAATGCTGCAACATATTTAACGTGTGCCATAGGCTCAATTGCTCTTTTTCCGGTTCCACAAGTATTTGCTGTATCGAATATTGGAAGATGTTCTTCTTTAAGGTGAGGACAGCCTTCAATTTTTCCATCTATAATTTTGTCATATGTGAAACCATTTTCTGTGACATTTTCTTTTCTAAGAACATAGGCCTCAATATCATTTATTTGTTCTTCAGTGTATCCTAATTTTTCTAATGCAACCTTTATATATGGATTTATAATTTCCATAACACCGCCACCTGCAAGTTTTTTATAAACCACATGAGCAAAAAATGGCTCAATACTTGTAGTGGCACAGTCCATAGCAAGAGCGATGGTTCCAGTAGGAGCAACAACGCTTACTTGTGCATTTCTATATCCGTATTTTTCACCATATATCAATGCATTAGTCCAAACTTCCTTTAATACAATGCTTAAATTATTAAAGTTTTCTTTATTAAGAATATCATGACTTATAGTTACTGGAGCATATTCAAGTTCTTCAAAATCGTCATCTAAAACACCTGCTACCCTTGAATGATTACGAATAACCTTTAACATTGGTTCTTTATTAATTTCATATTTAGGGAAAGAGCCGACTCTTTCAGCCATAAGAGATGAAACAAAATATCCTTGGCCTGTTACAATACCCATCAGAGTAGCACCGAACGTTCTTGCTTCATCAGAGTCATATGCATGTCCCATAATCATGTGCAATGCACCAGTATTAGCAAGTCCTTGTCCAGTTGTTCTAAAGAAATAACTTCTTCTTGCTATATCTTCAGTAGGGAATTGTCCCCAATGAATAGTTACTTCCAAAATAATTTGTGCTAAAGTTATGGCGTGAACAAAACCTTCTACATCAAATTCGCCAGTAACAGGATCGTAGTATTTAACTACATTATGACTTTTTAGGTTACACGCAGTATCTACAAGGAAATGATATTCACTGCAAGGGTTTGAAGCATCTATTTCTTCTTCTGTACCATCTTCTCCAAGAGGACATGTATTCCAAGCATTTATAGTATCATGCCATTGAGGTGCAGGATCAGCACATCTCCATGATGCATAATTAAATTTTTTCCAAAGTTCTTTGGAACTTACGAATCTATTTATGGAACTGTCAACCCTACCTTTCAGTTCCCAACTAGTATCCGTATCGGGTCCAGTTACTTTATTCATAAATGAATTAGTAAATCTAATTGAATTATTACTGTTCTGTCCTGAAACAGTTTCATATGCGTCACCGTTGAAGTCTGTGTCATACCCCATCTTCCCAAGAGCCACAACTTTTTCTTCTTCTCTAACTTTCCAATTAATAAATTCTTCTATTTCAGGATGGTCAGCATTTAAGCATACAATTTTAGCAGCCCTTCTAGTAGTACCTCCTGATTTAATGGCCCCGGCATTACGGTCAAACACTTTTAAGAAACTCATAAGACCCGATGATGTTCCTCCACCAGATAGTTTTTCTCCCCTAGCACGAAGGGTACTAAAGTTTGAGCCTGTTCCTGAACCATGCTTAAATAGCCTTGTCTCCGTTACAAGTTGTTCTGATATTGATTTATCTCCAAGAAGTGCATCATTAATAGAGATAATAAAACAAGCACTACCTTGAGTCCTTGTATATGCATCTTTTGATTTAACTACTTTATTTTTCTCGATATCATAATAGAAATGTCCTTCAGGTTCCTTAGAAATATCATAAGTCAATTTAAGGCCTGTATTAAACCATTGAGGACTATTTGGTGCCATTCTTTGATCTAAGATTAAGTATGCTACTTCATCATAGAAAATATCCATATTTTCTGTTGTTATAAGTCCTTCATTTAGAGCAGCAGCAGTCCAAAATCCGACTAGACGATGAACAACCTCTTTCATAGATCTTTCATAACCTAATCCATTAGGAACTCCTGCCCTTCTAAAGTATTTACTTGCAATAATATCACAAGCATTTTGGCTATAAGATACAGGAAATTCTAGGTTTTTCATATCACATAAAGTTTTACCTGTTTTATAATCAACCATTTTAACATCTAAATGTTTATATTCAAAAAGATCATATACTGTCAACTCTCGATTGACCTCTAATTCCTTTGTAAAATATCTTTTTATTAATTTTTTTAGTTTCATAAAAAATTCCCCCTTTAGTTTTACAAATAATGCCACACAACATATTGTGCTATATAGTACATCCAACCCCTATATATAACAATAGGTTCTATTATTCTATGGATTAATAATTATTTTTTCAAATCTTTTTGATAAAAGTTTTAACAAATAAATTTTATCAAATTTGCACAATAAAGATAAAAAGGAAAAGAGACTTAGTTGAGATACTAAGCCTCTTAATAAGAGATCTTATTATAATGCACGTTTCTTACCTTTAGCAATTGTACTATTATCTAATATTAGTGTGCTTTTGTTCTCGATTCTTATCTTATCTTTTTTCATCATAAATTCATCAAATAAGATATTTAAAATTTTTTCAAGTACAATATCCAATCTCTCCCTCGAATCCACTACATAATCAGCGACATCTTCCATATTCATTTGAAGATGTGCCTCATAAATTCTTTTTTTAATATCATCTTTATTAGAATTTCTTCTGCCTAACCTTTTTACCATAGTTTCTACATCAGATTTCATATGAATAAAAACGACTTTATCTCCATAAAAGGATTTAAGTTTTTTTACACCTTCTATATCCAGAACTCCGACACCATTATTTTTAGATTTAAACAGACTATCTAAATCTTCTTTATGTGTCCCATAATATTTGCCAAAATTTACAACATATTCAACCATTTTATCCTCTTTAATAAAGTTTTCAAAAGTATCTTTATCAGTAAAACGATAGTCTCTCATATGAACTTCACCTTCTCTAACTACTCTTGAAGTGGAAGTGAGGAATTTAGAAAAAATATCAAAATGGTTTACATAGAGATTTAAAATATCTAACATATTACTGAAAACTTTAGCCCTAATAGATCTAGGATATTCATCAATTATCTTAATAGTTTCTTTAACAGTAAGTACTCCCATTAAAAAATTATTCACAACAGTTTTAGAAGCACATGAAATACCTTGTAAAACTAAAATCTTGGGTTCAACCACGTCGTTAGAGTAATCTCTTTTCTTCTCTATTATAAGCATAATAAAAACCCTCCTTATAAATTGTTTATAAATTGTTTTTTAATATAACACATTTTTATATAAAAAGGGATCAGAGGTTTAGTCGATCCCTAAAGCAATTAATATATTTTCCTTAAATTTATCAATATCTAGTTTCCCGATTGGCTTATAATCAAGAATTCGATTCTTGCTTATTACACGAATTTGTTCTGCCAAGATGGTTGAAATCGTTTTAAGTCCAGCCGATTCATAATTTTCAATGATAAAATGAGTAGGTTGAATTTTACCATTTTTGTTTCTTTTTACTTCCTTTGTAATAGGAGCAATAATAGTAGTTGTACTATGTTTATTTCCTATATTATTTTGAATAACAACACAAGGTCTTACCCCTGACTGTTCAGAATCTTCCCCTTCTCCTAGATCAACATATACAATACTACCTTGTTCATAAAAAAGATTTTTGGTATCAACTTTTTCTAATTCTATATAGGAAAAATTCTCATTCAATTTTCTAATATAATCTTCATCAACTACTGCTAATCTATTACTTTTAATATAATCTTTATCAACTAGTGCTAATGCACTATTAGATGACTTATTCATATGTAGTTCCTCCTTCACATCATTAAATCCCAAGAATAAATATGTATTAGTAATATAAAAACTATTTAATAAAGTTTTCAAGTATAAATTCGAATGAAAAAGACTTGACTTCATAAATTTAAAAAAGTTATCTTACCCATTGTAAACAAACAAAGAAAGGAGGAGCGATTTATATGAATAAACTAGATACCATAATAAAAGAGATTGAAGAATTAGAGAAACAAATTGAAAGAAAGTTCGATAACGGCCTCCGAGGTGCAATAGTTGATAAATACATTAAATGCGGTAGAGACGGTTGTAAATGTGACCAAGGATATAGGCATGGACCATATCCTCATATACAGTTTTATGATCAGAAAGGTGTACTTCGTACTATTTATATAAGAAAAAAATTAGGTACTGAATACAAAGAAAAAATAAAAGAAAATACAGAATTTAGACGTGTGGTAAAAGTTCTTGTTAGACTGTATATGCAAAAAAGAAGAATAGAAGAAAAATTACAGAAACAAAAACATGAATAAGAACCTCTACAAAGAAAAACACATGTTATGTTAAAGATAAAGCATTATAAAATGTATGAAAGAAGGTTGGAGGAATGGATAATTTAAATCAGAACATTAAAGATCTAATGGACAGTGGAGTATGTAGCATATATGATCCTGTTTTAAATGAAACAATCAAGATTGAATCACATGCTCAATATAAGGAATATCAGGAACTTCTGAGAATATCAGATAGAAACAAGTGAACCAGAGGAAAGATCTCTGGTTTTTTATTATAAATAGGCCTTCTAAATTTGTATGTTATGTTAAAAACAAAGAATATACAAAGATAGGAGGCTTATTATGTTGCAAAATTATAGAGATATATTAATTTGGCCAAACAACTTAGAGAATGAAGTATTTATAATACACAATGATATAGATGGATTTATCTGTGGAATGTTTATTCATAATAGGGGTGGAAAAATAGGTGGTATATATGATTTATCATCTTTTTATTTTACTAAATATGATTATTTATTAAATATAGAAAAATTAATTGGTATAGACTTAGATATTGATTATAAAGATATGAGATGTTTTGGACATCACATAACAGCAGATATAAATAAAAATGGATTTAATATCAATAATTTTATGAATCTAGACATTAATACAAAAGAGTATTTTAATAGCAAATGTCCTTTAAATACAATTATCTTACTATATTCATTATTTAATCTAAAGCCCAAAACAGACGAAGAAATTGCAATGCTTGTGTATCCCGATTCAGTTATAAATAATTATGATAAATTTAAAGATAATGTTACGAATTGGCTTGTTATTTTAGAACAAACAGAAATTCTTGATGCGTTACAAAATAGAAAAGATAAAATTTTAGAAATAATTGATAAAAAAATTGTAGCAACAGTAAAAGGAGTTTTTCCTCATAGCAGTGAGAACAGTCAAAATATTAATGGGGATAAAAGAATATATCCTCAATGCAACAATTACATTAACTATAGTACTAAAAATTTTAATTATGATGCCAGTATTTTAATAAATATGATTGATCAATTAATGGGGTGGAAAACTGAGAACTTCCCTATGCAATTTAAGTTTCAAAGAAGATTTTACAAGCATTATATTGTGAAGTATGACGAGAAAAAAGGTAGAAAAGTTAAAAACAATCAAATAATTGAATTTGATAAAGACGAATTACTTAATGTGAAAGATAGATTATTAACTATGAAAGATATACTAGTGTCTCATTCCTTTACTTATTCAGGTGGATTACAAATAACAACAACAGAAGATGTATTCGTGGAATATAATCAAAATAAAAAAGAGTTTGATATTCAAGATCGTAAAGGAAAAATCATAACAGTGAAAGATAAGAACACAGGTAAAATTGCTGCATATCAAGTAAAAACAACTTCATTAATGAAATAAAAACCGTCTTTTAAAGACGGTTTCTTGTATAAAGTCTACTTCAAAACATTCTTGAAATATACAATTATTATTCTATAAATTGATTACGACATTGAACCAAAAGGAGGTATTTATTGATGGCTAAATTTAAAGGACATCTTCATAATCATACAGATATATCAGCAAGAGATTCTGCTGCCAGTATAGAAAAATCCTTAAAAAAAGCAAAGGAACTTGGATATAAAGCATATGCTGTTACTGACCACGCATCAATAGCAGGTTGGGTATTAGCAGATATGGCATCAAAAAAACTTAATATTAAAGTAATATATGGTGTTGAAGCCTATGAAGCAGAAAGAAAAGCAAATCAAAAAGAAGCAGGTATAGATGATGGCAGATATCATAGTTTATTTATTGCTAAAAATAAAGCAGGTATTAAGGCTATTAGAGAACTTGTGACTTATGCTTATAAAAGAGAGAATACATATTACAAACCAAGGTATGATTTAGAGTATCTAAAGGCAAATAAAGACAAATTTAAAAATAATGTAATTTGGTTGTCAGCATGTATTCAAGGTAGACTTCCCAAACTTTTAGTAGCAGGGAAAGAACAACAGGCCTTAAAATATATAAAAACCATGGAGGATGTATTTGGTAAAGAAAATATTTTTATTGAATTACAAGACCATGGAATTATGGAAGAAAAAATAGCACAAGGACTATTAATAAAATTTGCAAAACAACATCACTATCAGGTTGTTGCATCAAATGATGTTCATTATATTAATCGTGAGAATTATATTGCTAGAGAAATCCTTATTGCTCGTGAAAGAGGACAAACAATTCAGGAAAGAAGGGATAGTGACGACATTATTCCACCAGAATTGTATATTAAAACTCCTGAAGAAATGGATGAACTGTTTAAACATATTCCAGAGGCATTAGAGAACACAGGTAAAATTATTGATATGTGCGATGATATTGATTTAGAGGAGCAAAATTGGCACTTCCCACACTTTCCAATTCCAGATGGATATACAGATGATACTTATATGGCCAAGTTGGTTTGGGATAAACTTCACGAAAAGTATCCCGTTAATATAATGAGCCAAAAGGCTTATGAAGAATTAAAGAAAAGAGTTCAATCAGAAATTGATGTTATTGCAATAACAAATGCTAGTGCTTACATGCTTATAGACTCTGATTTCAAACTCTATGCTAAAGAACAAGGGATTAGAATTGGTCCCGGCAGAGGTAGTGCCTGTGGTTCAGTGGTTGCAAATGTTTTGGAAATAACTGATGTAGACCCATTAGAATATGATCTTTTGATGGAAAGATTCATGAATCCAGAACGAATAACAATGCCTGACATTGATTCTGATTATCAAGATGATAGAAGAATGGAAGTCATAGAGTATGTTGTTAACAAGTATGGTGCTGATAGAGTTGCACAAATTTTAACATTTGGAACAATTGGTGCAAGAATGGCTATACGAGATGTAGGTGCCGTATTTGACCATGATTCGCAATTGGTAGACAAGATTGCTAAGATGATTCCTGTGATTCCCGGAATTACAATAGATAAAGCATTTGATGAGAATCCTGAATTTAAAAACTTTTATGATGAAGATCCAGTTGTTAAGGAACTTATTGATAATGCTAAATTAATTGAAGGGCTTATTCGACAAACTGGCGTTCATGCAGCAGGAGTTATTATTTCTGATGAACCATTAACTGAATATGGAGCATTAATGGAAGTTGAAAATTCTGATATTCCAGTATTCTTTGGAGATATGAAATCTGTTGAATATTTAAAACTTCTAAAAATGGATTTTCTAGGTCTTAGGACTCTAACTGTTATAAATGACACAGTTAAAATGGTATATGAAGATTTAGGTATCCAAATAGATATAGATAATCTGGAATTTGATGATCCAGAAGTATTTAAATATATTTCTACAGGTGAGACTCATGGTGTATTCCAATTGGAAAACGGTGGGATGCAAGGATTTATGAGGGAATTACAACCAACTACATTTGAGGATATTATAGCAGGTATTTCTATGTATAGACCGGGGCCAATGGATAAAATTCCAGAATTCCTTGCTAATAAAAGAGATCCTTCTAAGATTATTTATCCTAAAGATGCAGAACGTCTATTAAAACCTATTCTTGATGTAACATATGGAATTATGGTGTATCAGGAACAAGTTATGCAAATCGTTAGAGACCTTGCAGGATATACTTTTGGGCGTTCTGACTTGGTTCGTAGAGGTATGGCTAAAAAGAAGGGTTCTATTCTTGAAAAAGAAAGGTATGTATTTACCTATGGAGAGGTTAAATGTCCAGAATGTGGAGGGA
The DNA here is from genome assembly GCF_018141165.1 of Alkaliphilus sp. B6464. Taxonomy (NCBI): domain Bacteria; kingdom Bacillati; phylum Bacillota; class Clostridia; order Peptostreptococcales; family Natronincolaceae; genus Alkaliphilus; species Alkaliphilus sp. B6464. The sequence goes on along the minus strand of NZ_CP058558.1, from coordinate 272,847 downwards.
CTGGCAAACAACATAACGGAGATAACTGTATTCTTTGTAAAGGAGAGGGAGCCGTTGCTAGTAAAGTGCCTTGCCCTTTCTGTGAAGGCAAAGACGATAGTTGTAATAAATGTAGTGGAGAAGGATATATAGAATCAGATGGTGAGGTAACTGTAAAAGGTTGTATAAGAAACAGAATAAGTGTAGAAACAGCAAATAAAATTTATGATGAAATGATTGACTTTGCCAAATATGCCTTTAATAAATCCCATGCGACTGCCTATGCAGTTTTAGGATATCAGACAGGATATCTGAAACGATACTATCCAAAGCATTATATGACTGCATATTTAAATAGTGTCATAGGAAACCAAGATAAAGTCAAAGAGTATATCGGTATAACAAAAAGGATGGGCATTAAGATTTTAAGACCAAATATTAATCAATGCGAAGGTAAATTTGTTCAGAATGATGAAGGGATACTTATGGGATTAAACGCATTGAAATACGTAGGATCAAATATTCAAATGGTTGTAAATGAAAGAAAAAATAATGGAGAATTTAAAGACCTACAAAACCTAGTAGAAAGGGTTTCTCTTTCTAAAAGAGAACTTGAGGTTCTAATTAAAAGCGGTACTTTAGATGACTTTAATATAAAAAGAAGTCAAACTTTATCGAGTTTATCAATAGTTCTCAAAGCAGCAAAAAAGACTAGAGATGCTAGGGATGTAGGCCAAGTGTCGCTATTTGATTTCGCCCCATCTTTAAAGGAGGATAGTGCTGCTAAGTTTCAATATCCTAATATAGAAGAATACTCTCCAATGGAACTTTTATCAATGGAAAAAGAAGTGTCAGGTTTTTATCTATCAGGGCATCCTCTTGAACTGAAAGAATATGAGAAGTTTACCAGTGTATCTACAATTACAACTATAGATAGTTTTGATGAATCTGATGATCGCAAGAAAATAAAGTTAGTAGGTATTATTAACTTTGATCCAGAAAAAGAAGGTGTCAGAGTGTCTAAAAAAGGTAATACCTATGCAGTATTTAATATCGAGGATAAATATTCAACTCTTAAGGTCTTAGCGTTCAAAGATGCAGTTGAAGAAAATAGACATTTGATTCAAAATGGTTCTATTGTAGAAATTGACGGAAAACTATCAGTTGAAGTAAAAGAGTATGAAAACAATGAAACAGGAGAAGTCAATCAGACCATTGAAACAAAGATTTTTGTAGATAAAATAATACCAATAAACGAACTTCAAAATACAAAAAAGGTATATGTGAGAATTAATAATAAAACATCACATTTATTAAATATTATTAAGCAAACAGTATTGAAATATCCGGGTCCAGATCAGTTGTTGATTTTTAATGAAAATGATGGAAAGTTATTTGAATATAAGAATCCATTTGGATATTGTGATGGATTTAGAAAAGAAATTAATAAATATTTAGGAGAAGATAATATTGCGATTCGTTAAGAATCGCAATATCTCTATATTCTTAATTTATATGTTATGTTAAAAAAAAGAAAAAAGGAGTGAAGGATATGGCGTCAGCCGTACAAAATATAATTACCATTGAGGAAAAAAAGTGTGACAAAGATAAATTAGAAAAAGTAATTGAAATGATAGGTGATAAGAAAACTTTTAGTGAAATTATGCATGAAACTCAGTTAAGTTTATTTGAATTATCTACATATTTAGAGGTTGCTTTTTATCAATCTAATCATGATCCCTCTATATATGTAGATACGGAAAAGGTTACAAAAATAATGAGTGAACTTAAAGGTGCTTCATTTCCTACTTTAAAAGAAATTAAGAGTAAATATCCTGAATGTGAATATACAGATATTAGAACAGTTAGAGGAGTATATTTTAGGACTAAGAGATATTATCAAAAAAAATCTACATCTAAAACAAATAAAAAGGATTCCGTTGAACAAATCTCTTTATTTGGTTCTGTGGATACTCAAATTCCCGCAATAGAAAAAATAGATATAACAACCGTACCATACTTAGAAAATGAAATAAAAAAGTTGGAAACTGAACATTGGAAGAAGTTTGCTAGGGAATTATTCTCAAAATATACACCTAAACAATTTTTTATTCTTCCTGCGTCAATGAGTACTAGAAAACATCATGAAACAGAGTTAACTATAGGTGAGTTTGATATTCAAGAACCTAAAAAACTTGTTAAAATGGGAGGCAAATATTATCATTCAATTAGGGTGCTTAATCAATTAGAGGAGATGCTTGAGACTGATAATCCTGAAATATGGGATTATAAAGGCATAAAGGTAATAAATTATGTGTATGGTAATGAGTTTTCTCCATGGCAAAAAGATGCGATGAAAGTTGCAGCGTTATCTCATGATATTTATTCAGGCGGTGTAAAAGATGAATTTGATCCTAATATGAAATATATGGACAAACACCATGCACATTATCACAAAAAAGAACTTTTGCCTATAGCATCATTACTTCCAGAAGAAGAATGGAATACTTATATAGCGATTGTTGATAATCATATGTGGAAGTGGGATCCTATAGAGCCGTCTATAAAATTTCATCAGGGAAAAGATTTTGATAGTGTCGAAGAATGTTATAACCACTATATACTTTATAGAATGGTTAAATGGGTCGAATTTGCAGATTACTTAGCAAGTAGAAGGCATGATAACACTATAGCACGATTGAGACAAGCATTAGAAACATGGTATTATATCAAGGGCAATTTAGATATAACACCAGATAATTTAGATGCAATGGGCTTTGATACTATGGAAATAAAAAAAGATTTTAGTAAAGAAAATGAACCTTTTGAAGAAATAATAAAAATAGTTCTTGGGAAAGAAAAATATGAAAAAATGAATAAATAAAAGGAACCCCACTATCTGTGGGGTTTTGTATTGTCATTCAATACTTGAAATCCAATAAATACTCCTTATAATAATTAAACTCTGTATGTCAGGAAACAAAGATTTTCAAAAACATCTGTTATGTTAAAAGAACTTATTTGAAAAGACATAAAATTTGTTATCAGCAGGGAGGGGTATAGTTGGACTTTAGAAATAAAAAGTTTGAATATGTAGAAATAGCCGAGGATTTTGAAAGTAACAGAAATAAGTTTACTAAGTTAAGCCTTGCTGAAAAATTAACTTGGTCAGGAGATTACAAGAAGCAAGCATGGAGAACCATATATAGTTATTGTGATATTAAAAATACAGAAGTATCTTATGGAGGATATTATTTTGAATCAGATATAGAAGATTTTGAATTAAATAGACAGATTATATTACATGCAGTTTATCATCTTAATGCAGAATACAATATTCCATTTAACGCATTTAAGTTTAAATTAACGAATAAAAGTATTTGGGTTGAACTGATTCCTAGTGTTATGGGTATAAGCCCATCTTATAGACTTAACGAAATTTTTAGAGAAATAACTATAAGACTGAATAAAGTTATTAAAAATAGATTTAATGTAAAAGAACCTCTTGATACAAAAGTATATAATATTAGGCAACTTACTAGGCTTACCGGCTCATATCTCCCTAAAAGTAAGAGGTATGTTATTGAATTGGATCTTTACGAATTAGAGAGTATGTCACAAATTGAATTATTTTCTAAAGCAAAATATAAAAAGAAAGTTACATATCCTCAAAATGATGACTTTAATATTAGCAATGAGGCCTTTAACTTGTTTAAAGAATGTAAAAGTATAGTTGAACAAAGATATAAAAATAAAAAACAAAATCTTTTTATTAATCCCAGTGATAATAAATGCATAAAAACCTGTATTAATAATATGGAAGAAATAGGTGTAGGTGAGGGGACGAGGAATTATGCAATTTTTTATACATCTATTCATTTTAGAGATTCAGGATTTACTCAAGACGAATGTTTAAACAGGATATTAAAATTCATTAAAAATTTTGATAGAAATAATATAGATAGGTTGTCTCAAATAAAAGCAACAGTAAAAAGTGCATATAAATCAAAATACAAATTTTCATGTAAAAAAGTAAACGAAATGTTTGAAGATTATTGTGCTTGCACAAAATGTCCTTACAATAAAAATATTAAGGACGATGTGTTTATTATATATAGAAGGCAAATTGCCGTTTTAATAGAAAACAACTCTCCCAAAAGTTTATATATTGCACTTTTTAAGTTCATGTATGACTATTATCATAAAAACAACATAGACATAAAAGATTCCTTAATTAAAAAGTTAATTAAATTAGGTTTACTTGTTGTATCTGAAAATATAGTAAAACCAAATTATATAAATGGTTCTTTTTTGCAAATACCTAATGATTTTGTTAATATAATAGATAGTTTAAATTCAGAAATTATTTTATTATCATCTATTTTATATAGTTCGCAAAAAGGAATAGTATTGAATCCTAGAATGAATACTGAAAGTTATGCTAAAAAGATAGGAAAGACTACAAGAACAATTCAAAGATATTTTAAAGCACTCAAAGAAAGGGGGCTTATTAATGATGCGAAAATAAATCTAATACTATCTACTGTAGAGCCATTGCAGAATAATGAAATAGATAATAAGACAGAAATAAAAGAGCCAATTATGGCGATTGAAGAATTTGAACGCAGAATTATAGCAAGAAAAAATAAAACTAAAGAGATATTGGCTAATGAAGAAATATCAACACAGCAGAAAGAAAATATATGTAAAATTATCTTTATTGAAGATGCAAGAAAACAAATTAGAGATAAACATAAGAGTAGGGAGATTCAAATTATTGCAAAAGAAAGAAATAAAAGACTTATCAACTATTTATTAAAGAGGTATGGGCATGGATTAGAGGCTCCGTAAAAATGTCGCTTTAAAATACATTTCTTATATTGATTTTGCTATGCTTTTATACCGCTTACTAGAAACATATATATTAAAAGTATTAAAGAAATACAAAGATATTAGATTTAATAAAAGTAATTAAAATAATTAAATTAAATACTTGATATGTATAACTCAATTTGAATATAATTGCTATATTATTTTTCTAGGGAGGAATTAATCATGAAAAGAAAAAGTTTATTATTGCTTATAACTATATTTTTTGTATTAACTACGTTAGTAGGATGTGGGACAAAGGTTCCATTTGAAACAAATCCTGAAAGTGAAATAAAAATTGAGTCTATTGAAAAAAGTATTCAAAATAGTGAAAAAGATAAAGAATTTTATGAAAAGTATTTTCAGTATAGAGTTCTTGGAGTTATGCCTAAAGGCTTAGAAGAAATGTTTAATGCACTTTCAGATGATGAATTAGAAAGAAAAGTAGAGAATGGTGAAAAATTGTTCATTATAAATCTGCTTGTAAAGGATAGTCCTCAAGAAGTTGAGCAATTAGTTTTAGAAGAAATCCAAAACTACATAAAGGCTTCGAGAATGGAAGAAAAGGAACTAGATTTTGTTTTAGCACCAGAATTCGAGAAAGAAAAACCAATTGAGAAAGTTAAAGAATATATGAACAAAAACAAAATCGAAGTAACTGAAGTGGTACTTCCTGAATCTTTTGAATCTATAAATACATGGGCTTATCCAATGAGATACACATACAAATATGTGCTTATTGGTACAATTGATGGAAAGTCTTTTGAAAAAGAAATAGTTCAAGATTTTTATATTGGGGCTAATACAGATGATTTACATGAAAGAATTGAGTATATAAAATAACAAATTTACAGCAGAGAAATCTGCTGTAAAATTACATACCATACTCATGGTTGGTATAGTTTTTATATTATGGAGGTGAGAATAATGAAATCAAATAAAATGTATCAAAGAAAGATAGTAACTTTATTATTATTTGTTTTTATATTGTTTATTGGAATTTCATTAAGCACAACAAAGGCTTATGCTTTTGGAGAACTGGCAGCAAATAAATTTACAGATGATAAAGATAAACTAAGTAAAATAATTACTGAAGTAATGGTTGAAGCGAATTTAGATCAAGATGCTCTTATAAAGCATATTGGTATTGTAGATGATGCTTCTGATAAAAAAGGAGAGATTATTACTGGTGCAATACTGCTGCAAGTGAATGATGTAATTAATAATGTAAAAAGTTCAGATAACATTCTAGATGCAGTAAAATCAGTAGTTTCAGATATTAAAAACCAGAAAGAATCTTTTAATGGTTATGTTCAACAGTCAAAAGATTTAGTAACAGGGAAAACCCCAAACAACACTTCAACAAGTTGGTTCTTCGATACTATAGGAAGTAATTCAATGCAATGGATTTCTAATGTATTCAATAAAACAGAGTTAAATGCACAACAAGCAGGAGAAATTTTTAAAAACAAAAAGAAAATTGACCAAGAGGCTATGGAATCTTTAGGTCTTGATGGATTAAGTAAGAACATGATGGATGCATTATTCCAATTTAATGAAAATTATAATGGTTCTATTGACAAGATGAGCGAAGAACAAAAGAAGTTTTTACAAGAAACTAATATGTATTTTGTTTATCAATTAGAACCTACTCAACTTGGCGAAAGACTTATGAAAGTAGTTGGTTCAGATACAAAGGTATGGAATGATTTATTCAGGAGTAATAATATTAAATCTGCAAATGACCTTAATAAATTAATTAATGATATAAATATTAATCGAGCAAAAATAGAATCCTTATTAAGTGATCCAAAAAATTATGAAAAGATTGCTGATAAGGAAGCAGGATACGATTCACAAAAAAATATAGAAGATAGAATTGCAGAATTGTTTAGTACGCAAGGCGATCCTAGTTTGACAAATAAGGGGTTTAAAAATGCTCAATTAAAAGGAGAAATTCAAACTGAACTGGTTAAATTATTAAGGGAATTTGAAGAAAAATATGGGGTGAAATATGTTTATAATCCAAATGCTAAATCGCAATTTAACTTTGGACAATTTGGATCTGATGGTAAAGTTGAAGAAGTAGGGCAGTTTAATTATAGGTATTTCCCTGTAATTACTAAAGTAAGATTTACAGTTACAAGAAAATCTGGTCCAGTTGGAGGATTAACTCTGGCAAATGATAGTAAACTTCAAGAAGTTGCTAGTAAGTACTCTGGAATAGGTAGTGCTTATAAATCAATTACAGGTTCATATATGCCAACCTTACAAGAAGTAGGTAGATCTTACAATAAAGTAGTCTATGAAGTAGATTATGCAGAAGGTATTAGTTGGGATGACCTAAGAAATAAAATGTCAGGAGTATATAAGCAGTATAGGCCTGCAATTGCTCTTGAGATTAAAAATGAAGGAATATACACTATCAATGCGGAGATATTTGCAAAACAGTTAGTTGAAAAGGATAAAGTTCATGAGGAACATAGTTATTCATGGTACCATGATGATGACGAATGTGATGGACACACAGAGACTTGCCCTTTATTCCGTTACTGGCCATATTATCAACAACTAAAGAAATTAGAAGATGGAAATCATAAAGTAGAAACTAAATATACTAATAAGGAACCTGATATAATCGGTGACGAAGTTCAAATAGGATATGTTGATTGGGAAGTAAATGCAACAAAAGGTCTTGTTGAAATTCCTGTTATGGGTAAAGATGTAACAACATCAAATATAATCACTAAGTAATAATTAATTAAAAGCCTGAATAGTTCAGGCTTTTTTTTAATTTTCCATGAATTTGCTTGATAATGAGGTAAGATTACTGATACTATTATTATATAAAAATTTATTAAGGAATTTATTCAATTTTAGGAGGTTTTTTTATGAAAAAAATATTGATTTTAACAATTTGTTTAGTCTTGATGATTGTATTTTCTGTAAGTGTTTTTGGTTCTGTAAATAGAGGTGAGGTAATATTAAAAACTGAAATTAGGCCAACAATTCAGAAATCTTATAGGTATCCATACTTAGGCAGTGAAAATAAGATTTCACCAGATAATAACTTATATTATATTGATTTTTTTGATCCTACTACTGAGGAGTTTATCAAAACACAAGAGGTTAGATATGTAGATAATTTCATATTAAGAGAGGTTTATTCTGATCTACCAGAAAAAATATTTACATATAAACCTGTATCTAAGGAAGATTATGAGAGTTATTGTGATAAGTATGGATATATTGAAGAAAAGGCTGTTTCTATGAATAGAGATGTACTTTTATTTACATCCCTACTTGAAGAAGGTAAGACAAGTTATTTTTTTAGTCAAATGTTTAAATCAGGACTTGTTTGGAGTATTGACAGTAGAACGATTGAATTGATTAGCATATTGTCAAATGGAGAAATCAATAATTCAATTGTTATTGAAAAGGAATTTAATGAATCTATGATAGAGGTTCAAAATAAAATTAAAGAATTGGTTTTGAATGATGAAAATCAGATCTTAGATGTAATTATTTTACCGTATGAAAGTCAAGTATACAAATGTGGTTATACTTTTTATTATAAAGGAGATAAAGAGCATCCAGTAATAACATTATTTAATAATGAAGTATCCATGGTTGAACAGTTAAATACACAACTGTCTAATCTAAATTCAAAATAATTAACCAAAACATACTCTATGTTTAGAGTATGTTTTTTTATATTTTAAAACTTCCTATTGACTTCTGTACTATATGTGGTTATAATTCGTTGGGTTTTTAAAAAACCACAATAATCTAAAATTACAAAAAGGAATTTACTGGCTATAGTATTACATAGCCAAATATTAGAACTATAGACAGAAGAATTTGAAGGAGGAATCTATTATGAAATTTAACATGAATATTGTGCCTAATAAAATTGACCATTTAAAGGAAATAGCAGATGTCAAAGATGTTTTTCTTAAAACAGAAATTGAGATTCTTTTAAACAATTGGTGTGTGCAACAAATAAATCAAGAATATATTTTTTTTAAGCATTTTAATAGTAATAGAAAAGGTGTTATTTATCAATTAATTTTGTCAGGTAATGAGTATGATGGCATTTATGAACTTGAAGTCTTTGGACACGATCTAAAATTTAAAAATGTATTTAAAAAAGAAATTAACGATTTAATGATAGAAGTTAAAACCAATGGAAACTACGACTTGGCTCGATTTAATAAAAAGAGTTATACATTTACAGTAGATAGAAATATAACAGGTGATGAGAGTTTTAAAATTGAGATACGAAAGTACCTACAGCAACTATCTAAAATAGACATAGTGGAAGTGATTGGATTAGATAATAGCATAATTCAATTTGATCAACAAGAGTTGGGAGAAATTAAATTTAGAGGAAAACTTCATAATTTATTAAAAAAATCTATTAATGATATTCAAAAAATTAATTTCTGCAAAAAGAAAAAACAGTACTATATTAGTAAATTAGATTTAGGAGAAGAAGCCTTTAAAAAAGAATTATTTAAAAGAAATATGATCACACCTGAAGAATACGAGATTTACACGACTGGAGATAGAAACGAAAATGCTAAGTTGTTTAGTGAATTAAGAAAAATTGAAATTATTTAATGCGATAATTTGAATTTAACAAATTTGTTTGGCAAAATAACGCCATAATTCAAATATGAAATTAAAAATTAAGTCATAAGACATTTAAATAAATTATAGAAAGGGAGTGGACTATATGGCTAAAAAGAATAAGGTAATAGTTATGGGATTTGTTCATGAAATACTCGATACAGATAATGAGAAGGTTATGTTCACCTTAAAGATCAGAAAAAATCCAACAAGATTTGTATATCCAATTATAGTATTAAATGAAAATAGAGAGAAATTTAAGGAATTGATTAAGGAGAAGGCTTTAGTTGCAATCTTAGGTGAAATCAGAACTGAAAGACGAGAAGAATACTACGAATGTCCTAATCCGAATTGCAGTGAAAAAATTATAGATAGATATATATTTACAACTGTTGAGGCTGAAGATATCAAATTTGTAAAACCTAATGAGAAGGATCCATTTATGAACGAGGTCTTATTGCTTGGAGTTGTGTGTAGAGAAAAAGACTTTAGATATATTGAAGGAACTAAATCACCTTTAGGAAATACTAAGTATCAAGTTGCTGTAAACAGAAGGGAACCTAAAACAACTGATTATCCTTGGATTAACTCTTTTGCAAGACAAGCAGAGGAAGATGCCCGAAGATTACAAGTTGGTTCTCAAATTTTAATTGATGGTATCCTTAATACCAGAAAAAATAAAAAAGAATGTGAGTGTTCATTATGTACATCTAAAATTGAAGTTACAGAACACTTAACTGAAGTGGTAGCCAATACGGTTGAATACTTGAATAATTGTATTTTTGATGATAAATAAATAAATTTTAAAAATAATTGAATACATTAGAATTAATTAGTAAAATGAACAACCAAAAAAATGGTTGTTTATTTTATTTATATATATTTTTTATATATAATGTCTCAAATTGATGTTAGGGGTGATATTACATGAGTTTATTTAAAAAATTTAAAAATACTAAGAGTGCCAACTATGACCAATTTTATGATGAAAATGGATTTTTCATAGATAACGACAATAATACATATAGCGGTAACTATGGCAATTACGATAGTCAAAATCCTAGTGGTATGGGGGACCCTAACCAAAATAATGATTTTGATAATAATTCAATCATAAATAAATTTAGAGGCGACAATAGTAAAACCAGAAAAATGTCTAACTTAGATAATAGTTATCAAGATTCATATGGTCAAGAGCCTCACTTAAATAATGATTATTTAGAGGAAAATCCTTATATCCACAAACAAAAGCAGTCTGTAGATATTAAAATTTTAACAGGTATAGCCATATATGTATTCTTCCTTATATTTGGCATGTTAAATACAACTTTTCAGAGTGGGTATAAACCTCAAATAATTAATACTCAAATAAGAGGAGAGAGATCTATTTATAAGCAGACATACAATACAGTAGAATTTATAGATAGCCTAGATGATTTTAAGGGTGTTAATGAATTGCAAGAGTTAGCATCTACAGGACAATACACAACAAGAATAACTCCTCTTAAAATAACTGAGAAAGAAATTAATAAAAAAATAGAAGAATTAAATGATTTAAAATTGAAAGTTAAAGATGATAACGTACTAAAACTTGAGATGATACAAATGGCAGAGGATTTGCTAAAAACGGACTTGGATATGGTGCAAGGGGCTATTAATTACTATGAAACCATAACTGGTTATTCGGATCTTAGTTCACCTCAAGTGCAAAATATGCAGAATATACTTTTAAATGGACATAGTATGTTTAAAAATAAATTAGCAAACTACAAAGTAAGATTTGATCAAATAAGGAAATATGATTTGCTATTAGATTAATTATAAAGGGGTGATGAATTATGTTTAATATTTTTAAAAGAAAAGATAATGATTCAAATAATAGGAACGATTACTTATCGTATACAAATAACAATCAGCAGGATATAAGGTTTGCTAATCTTGAATCTAAATATGAAAATATGAAAAATAAGAAAGAGTATTTTGAAAGGGAGTACAAAAAACTCAAAGGTATGACTGAAAATTTATGTAAGTCTATCATGTCAAATGAGTATAATCTAAATCAATTAGGTGGGAATAGTATTTTAAAAGATATGGATGTATTTAAAATGATTGATTTTGCTATGATGGATTTTCAAAAACAAAAGATAAAGCAAATGGAGACATTTAAACAACTTTCAGATCAAATAAAAATGCAAGGAATAATGATAGAGAGTTTAAAAACTCAATTGACACATGCCATGGTTCAAAATAACAAAGATATTTCAATGGAAGATCTCCAAAATGCAGAAGTAATAGATAATACTGAAATAATGGAGCCTTTAAATTCAGTAGTGGAGCCAATCGTTGCTAAAGTAGAGAGAGATAATAGAGGAAACACTTTTAAGTCAGTAAATGATGCTAATTCAGCACAGCAAGAGATTCCACAAACTCAAGCAAAGCAACAACATAGTTTGCAATATAATCAAGGTCAATCTCCTCTTGTAAATTTAGGCAATTCAAATAATCCATTAGAGTCTAATGATATCCCTGCTAGATTAACAATAGAAAATGTTAATGCTTATATGTCAGCAATGAATGATGTAATGTGGGACATTTTAGAATCAATAGGCACTGAAGGATTTGCAAAGTCTACAGATATTACTGATTTTATTCTTGATACATTGGGAAAAAACTACAATAAAAGCAATGTGCTTAATTCAATCTCTACTTTAAAGAAAATGAATATTCTATCTTCAGAAACGATATCGACTGGTTATAGACGATTCCAGTTGTTTAAATTTACTCAAAAAGGATTGGATATGTATAGGGATTATTTTAAGAAGGAACCAGTAGAGTCAGAAATAGACAAAATGATAAGAGATCATGATAATATTATTCATGGTTTTACGATAAAAGATACTATGGAACTTCTACTACAGTACCATGATTGCACACATGCAACCATGGAAAGAAGTGAAGTTCAAATTAAACTTGCAGATGGGAAAACATATATCCCTGATGTTGTTGCGACAAAAAATGATGGGGGTAAAATCTATGTTGAGGTTGAACTTGGAAATACTCCGCAGAAAGACTTTAATGAGAAATGCAGGAAAATGCTTGAGGTTACAAAAGACTTGTATTTCGTTACTGATGTTGAAGAAAAAATGAAGAAAAAACTTGAAGGACAAATTTCGATGTTCATTCTTTCAATTGGTGGGAAAGAAAAAATATCAGGAGTTACATTTTACTTAACTACTATGACACAGTTATCAAAAGGAGAATTTGCTAAAACAATGCAATATTAGTGGAATTAGTGTTATTACTGATTTTGAAATAATACTAATTCTTCTTGAAAATGATTAGAATAATACTTTATCTTATATAAAATGTTTATTTGAGGAAGGAGGAGATCGTATGGCAGCATTTTTAGATTTTCTTAACAATTTATGGTCATATTTTGTAAGTATTAATGCCAATGCCTATTATGGAATTATGTTTATACTATCAAAAAACTGGCTGCTTATCTTCTCAACGGTTTTCATAGGTATACTAATGTATACAGAAATGCAAAACAAGGCAGGAGATATTATTGATGATAGAAGGAACGTGTACTAAAAATAAAAAATAGAAGGGGTGATGGTTATGAGTTCAAAAAATATAGAAACTATTAGATATAAAAGTGATGTTTCTATTAAACAATTAAGAAGTAATATATTTATCATAGGATATTATATAGCACTGGTGTGGTTTTGGCAGTTTTCTCTATCATATCAATCATCACTGTATGCACTTATGAATTGGGGTGTATTTTTGATGTTAATGTTTGGTGCTATTGGTTGTATTGTTTCTAAAGAAGATAGTGAAGCAATTGTAAGACATACCAAAAATCAAGTTTTTTCATATCTGATAAGTACATTCGTGTATGATTTGTTTTTAAGAAGTGTAATTTATAATATACCAGCAAATACTGTGGATACGTCATCAATAGTTGTAAGAAATTTTTTGACAGTGGGATCTGCAATGATAAAAGTTGGTTTTCCTATAGCATATATTACTTGGATGTTACAGAAACTTGCAGTGTTTAGAAAAGGTATTACTAAGGAAAAGCAAATGGAAATTCTTCGTGATGTTAGGAAATCCGTCTCTAAGAATTCAAAAGATAAGTTTAAAAAAGAAAAAGATAATTTTAACAATAGATTTTAATTGCTTTATTAAACAGAGAGGTTTTACCTCTCTGTTTATTTTTTTAATTAAAACTTGAATTGTTGTTAATCCTTGACTAAAATCTAAAAAACTTATTTTGAAAGGTGGTGAAAGCCATGTATACTTTATCTGAAATTCTTAGAGGTAAACCGAATGCAAGACAACATGAAGACCTTAGAATACTAAGAAGTTTTGTAGAATACAAAGAGGGTTCCGACAAAATGGATTACATTATAATAGAAATGGAAATGAAGGATAGGGATGGCTCCTCTATACACATGTTTAAGGCAATTAAGTTATATCGGATTATTAAATTGCCTGATACTTTAAAGCAATCTCTTGCTATGATGGACATACAATCTCAAATTTTAGCATCATTTTGGGAAGGCAAGATTAATTTTATTTCAATGATTACAAGAATAGAAGATTGCGGTACTGATACTCCGATAGGACTTATGCAAATATTTGGAGTTCAGGGTGTCGCTAGAACAATCCAAGAGGCTAAAGAAATCGCAGATTGCGATTTTCAAGGTTTAACAGCAGCAATTCAAGGTTCTTATAGAACTATGGAATTCAGAATGTTAAATACTAAAGAGTCTGAATGGATGCGAGAAAAGATGGCTAATATGAAACATATTCAAGTAATAAGAGGCATTCCCCAAGCAAGAAAAAGTCCATCTGAAAGATCAATAAAAGGATTTGGAGGTTCAGATACTACTCCAACATCTGAAGAAACTACTGAACAATTTGCAGCAGGTCTAGCAGAGCATGAATTTATTGCTTTAACGCTTTCATCTCCAATAGAGTATGATGTTCTTGAAAACTGGCTTACTCAAACTACTAAAAAGCAAACATATTGGGCTAGTGTTATGCAGGGAACCACAAGTATGAACGCAGGTATCAATATTCCAGTTGTTTTTGCTGCAAATCTAGGTTCTTCATTAGGCACAAGTGACGGTGTATCTGACTCTGTATCAGAAGGACGAAGTACGAATACAAGTACATCAACTAGTGTTTCAGAGTCCATTAGTAGATCACATGGTTTTTCGCAAGGAACTTCTATTGGAACTTCGGAAAGTTTTGGACAGAACATGAGTATATCTCATAGTGAAGGTGAGAGCATGACGCATACTATAGGTCATACTGAAGGTGTAAGTTTTGGAGAATCAGAAAACTTTAGTGTATCAACAGGTCATTCACAAGGAATATCTGAAAATTTTGGTACATCCGAATCTGTAAGTAGTTCACAGTCATCATCTCAAGGTTTTTCTCAAGGGTTATCCCAAAATCATAGCCAAGGTAGTTCACAAGGTCATTCTACATCTCAAAATCTTAGCCAATCTCATTCACTTGGTTCATCTAGCACAACTTCAGGTTCAGCATCTTTGAGTGTGGGTGGGAGTGCAGGAGTTAATTTGAAGTTAGTAAATGCATCTAAATCTGTTACTGGTACAGTAGGTGTATCCCATGGGATATCTTCAAGTGAGACAAGTTCAGCAGGAATTTCAACAGGAGAAAGTTTATCAAATGGGACAAGTCAAAGTGACTCATGGGGGCAGTCTACATCAAATTCAAATAGTCTTAGTAACAGTTTTGGCAGAGGGAGTAGCACAAGTCATGGACAAGGAACAAGTGAATCTTGGTCTCAAAGTTCAAGCCAAGGTAGAGGTTTAAGTAGAAGTGTAAGTTCATCTGATTCAGAATCCTTTTCACAAGGAAGAAGTGTATCTGACGGGTGGAGTAAAGGAGTTAGTTATGGAACAGGTAGAAGTCAAACTCAATCTGCATCCGAATCTTACTCTGTATCCCGATCTAATGGCGTGTCTAGGGGTGTATCGAGAGGAGAAGGTGAAAGTTGGGGTAGAAGCATAGGCAGAAGTTCTAGTGTAAACAATAGCCTATCTCAAGGTTTCTCTAGTTCTATGGGGGTAGGAGCATCCCTTGGCGTAGGTAAATCTTATCAATTCATAGATAAAGAAGTTGAAAATATTGTAGAATTACTTGAATTTCAAAAATTAAGGCTTAAAAAGTCTATTCATGGTGGGACAGGGGCCTTCTTCGTGGATATGTATGTTGCAACTGAATCTAAAGAGGCAAAAAATGCTGCTAGAACTGCTGCTAAATTCTCTTGGTATGATGAAAATGCATTAATTTGTCCGCTTCAAGTTTTAGAACTGGAAGAAGAAGAAAATGACCATCTTCTTTATCATTTCAATGCTTTTAGTGCATGTACTATGAGAGAGATGGATAGATATGGAGAATTAGAATCATATAAGTATACAACTATCCTTAATTCTGATGAATTAACTGCATATACACATATTATACGCCTTAGCGATGGTGGAATTTACGCAGATATTCAAAACATTCCAGAATTGGCTGTTCCATCTGAAATGCATGGAGAAATTTATATAGGAAAGATTCTTTCAGGGTACAGATGGACTCCTGAAAGTGGGTATAAAACTAAATTTGATTACAGAATACCAGAAGCAACAATGATGCATGGTCTTTTTTGTGGAGGTTCTCGTTCAGGGAAATCAGTTACAGCATTAAGATTTACTGCTGAACTTGCAAACAAAGTAAGGAGAGGACCAAAGAAAAAAAGAATGAGAATTGTTGCTATGGATCCTAAGTATGATTGGAGAAAACTTGCAAGATATGTTGAGCCAGAAAGATTTAGAATTTATTCCATGGGTGATCCAAAGAAATTTCCATTCAAACTTAACCCATTAAAAGTTCCGATGGGTGTTGACCCTGAATTCCATTTAGACACATTGATAGACGTATTCTGTCGTGCTTATGGTCTTGGAGTTCGTTCTGTAACAATTCTTCTTGATACATTAAAAACCCTTTATGATAAACAGGGAGTTTTTGATACAGAAGATCCAATTGAAATTTCCGAAAGAAGTGCGAGAATTACAATAGCAGATGCATATAACTTCTTAAATCAGAAAAAAGAAAATAAAGAGTTTGGTAGAGATAAATCTGATGCCGTTGATAAAGTACTTGATCGTCTTGGTCGTTACGCATGGAAAAACGGTGTACTTTATAAATTATATTGTCAACCAGATGGAATGTCTATTGATGAAATATTAGGTCAAGATGATGTTGTAGTGTTAGAATCAGGAAAGATTCAATCTAATAATATGGCCTTTATTTTTGGATTTATCACAGCATCAATTTATATGTATGCTAAATATTTACCAAATTATTTTAATGGAGATGAACAATTTGAGACCTGCCTAATTATTGAGGAGGCAAACAGAGTACTAACAGGAGAGTCTGGAGACAGTAATGGAGGCATTCAAGGTCAGTCTATCTTTGAAGAAATGCTAGATCAGGCAGCGGGTATGGGACTTTTTGTATTTTCAATTACACAACAACCTTCACTTATGCCTAACTCAATTCTAGCAAACAGTGGTCTTGTATTTGCAGGAAAACTTACACTTGAAGATGATGTCACTTCAATCCTTACCTCGTTAGGTAGAGATCCAAAATTTGATGATAGGAATGTTAAGAAGTTCTTTCCTAAAATGCCTATTGGCTGGTTTGTAATCAAAAACTCGAGAGGTTTTGATTATAAGGAATCAGAGGCAGTTTTAGTGGCAGTAGATGGATTAGATGTAGAAACTCCTACTGATGAAGAATTAATTCAACAAATGGAAACGTATCAATTAAGAAAAGAAAGTAATCAGATTATAGAACAATATAAGGATCAAATTGATATAAACAATCCAACTCCTTATTAATATAAATGCATAGCACCTTTAGGTGCTATTTTTTATTAAAAAAATTTTGTTTTATAGAAATTTTCATATTAAAAAATTGATTTCATAAAATGCTTTCCCTATAATGGGGACTCACAATAAAAAAAACCAAAAAAAGATTCGGAGGTGGATATTATGAAGAAATTCATAAAAAAAGGTAATGTGTCATTTATTATACCTATCATAGTCGCATTTTTAGTAGCAATGGTGGTGTTTGGATATATGCAGTTTAATACTACTACTGCATATATATCTTCAGAGTTTATTAAACCCGGTACTAAAATAACAAAAGAAATGCTTAATGATGGAACAATTACAATTAAGCAGATTTCAAAATCAATCGCAAATGAGCATTTAATTTCTGACTTTGATTTAATTCAAGACAAATATGCTAAATACAACATTAATCCGGGACATCCTATTTACTCTTATGATATTGCTACTAGCAATGATTTAAGAACAAATCAGGAATTAGTAAGTATGAACTTAGAGGCTATTAGTGTTCCTGTGGGACAAGGTTCTGGACTTAGTAATAATGTAAAAGTAAGCGATAGAGTAAACGTTTATGGTGTTTACACTTATGAAGTTGGTAAAGTTGCAGTTGGAATAGGTGGAGAACATGCAGGTGTTGCAGTAAAGGATTTATCTCCTGCACTGCAAGATGTATTTATAGCAAATGGATATAGTTTAGATGCACAAATAGCAGGAGAACAGATTTCCGTATCAAAATTACTTCTTCAAAATGTTGCAGTTGTAGATGTTGAAACATATGAAGAAGAAGTTCAATCAGTAACAATTGCTCTTGAACCAAAACATGCTGAACTTATTCATTTAACAATGAAAACGGGTAAAATTGGACTTTCACTGCTTCCATATAGCGATGGTGGATATGTTGAAAAAGAAACTAATGGTGCAATTTCTACTTTAGAATTAAATATTAAAGGTGTATTCCAAGAAGGGGATAAAATAGAGTAATTTTTCTAGAAAAAGAAAAAATTATAAGGAGGGATAATATGAAAACAGTTCTTTTTATTGAAAATGACACTTATTGGTTTCAGCAGATTTCTTCTCATTTTATGCTAAAGCCCGAATATAAAATAGAGTATGCATCAAATATGCTTGAGGCTATGAATAGGATACAAAGTGGAGGAAATGTATATTATGCAATTGTTATTAATACAAGTGCAATTATGCAAAACTCTGATGAAGGGCAAGTAATTGCTAGTATTAAAGAAAAAGTGCCATTCGCAAAAATTATATGTGTGCTTGAGAATAATGATCCTTATAAATTTGTATCCTTATCACAAAACGGTGCAAATGGAGTATTAGTAAAACCATATACGATAGATGCTATATGTGCTGAATTGGAAAAAGATATTCAAAATATGGGTGGGGGAGTTAAACAACAGCCCCCACAACCAGTGCAAAATTTTGGAGGATTTACTTCCCCTCAGCAACCGCCATATCCGCAAAGTGGAGGTAATTTACAGGGGCAAGAAGGATATAATCCTTATCAGCAACAAGGATACGGATATCAAATGCCACAAAAGGGTAATGTAGAAAATCCTGACAATGTGAAAATTGGGAATCTGGGAGATATGGGGCAAGAACAAAGAGATATTCATGAGTTTAGACCGAAACAATTTAT
This sequence comes from Alkaliphilus sp. B6464, assembly GCF_018141165.1. Classification (NCBI taxonomy): domain Bacteria; kingdom Bacillati; phylum Bacillota; class Clostridia; order Peptostreptococcales; family Natronincolaceae; genus Alkaliphilus; species Alkaliphilus sp. B6464. The sequence continues at coordinate 253,770 of NZ_CP058558.1, read as the reverse complement.
TCCTAATAGTTTTGATGGAAATAATCCAAGTGGGGGCGACAACTATGGTCAGCAAGGGGGAATGGGACATGGTCCCAATGGATATGGTATGAATCAGAATCCAATGCACCCTCCAATGCAACCACCATATGGTAATAGTGGATGGAATGATTCAATGCCTAATAATAGACAAGTTAGAGGAAATGGAGTAGTTAGAATTCCATCTAATACTGCTATAAGTATTCACTCGCCAAAAGGTGGTGTGGGGAAATCCACAATATCAAAAGAGTTAGCCATTACTTATGCTACAAGTAATGTAAATGGAAACAGATTGAGGGTATGCTTATTAGATATGGACATTGACTATGGTGATATAGCAGTAATGTTAGAATTAAAACAAAATAAATCTATAGCAGATTGGGCAAGAAATATAAGGAGTAGAATGTCAAACATGAATGAAAATGACATTTGGTATTCACTTGAAGAAATTGAGAGATATTACTTGCTTGAACATAAATCTGGACTCAAGGTACTTGCAGCACCTACTAATTATAGAGATAGTGCTTTAATAAATGAACAAATTGTAAGAATAATTATTAATAATTTAAAAAAGCATTTTGATATTATTGTAGTTGATACGGGTCCTAACGTTAAGGATTATACAGTCATATCTATGGAACTATCTGACCACATTGTAATGGTGTGTAATATGGATGTATCTACTATTAATGAAATTCTTACACTTAGAAAGACGCTTGAACAGATCCAGTTTCCACTTAATAAGATAGGGCTTGTAATGAATGAAATTAAATCTAATGATAATGATAATATCAATCATATTAGCAATTTCTTAGGTTTGCCGTTAATAGGAACAATTCCGAGATTTGCAGGGATTGAAGTTGCAAATAATAATGGTGATACTCTGGTTATGGGGAGAGATAATGCCTTTACAATAGGATTAAAACGAATTGCTAATACAATACTTCCTGTTGTAAGAAAAGGCGATGACAGTCCTAGCAGGAGTCCTGTAATGGGTGGTAGCAGTAATAAACCAAAACAAAGTATATTTTCATCACTATTTAATAAGAAAAAATAAATTTAATAAAATAACTCCTTTAAAATAAGGAGTTATTTCTATTTTTTGATACAAAAAGTTGAGTTGTTTATCATTAAAATTTGATGACTTAAAATAATTTGCAAAAAATTATGGAGGTGTCTCTGATGTCAAAATGTTTATTAAGTGATTTAAATTCTTTAAGTCCACAGCAAATATCTATAAATAACGAATATAATAGTTATTTCACTATTCATGCAAATGATACTAAACGTATAATTAAAAGGCTTGTATCCATGTATAACAGTCAATTAAGAAATGAGACTAAAATAAATCTAAGTCAAAATTTCTCAAGTTGTAAGAAAAAGAGAAAGTAATTCTAATTATACGAAAAAATCAAAATAAATTGTATTCAAAGAGACAACTCCTTATTTTAAAGGAGTTATTTTTATTTTTTGATACAAAAAGTTGAAATGGGTGTTATTTATCATTAAAATCTGATGACTTAAAATAATTTGCAAAAAAATGTTTTGCTAAATTCTAGGGAGGTGTCTCTTATGTCAGATTATTTATTAAGTAAATTAAATCAATCAAATACCCAACAGAACCCAAGTGCTCAACAAAATGGAATCAATATTCCAAATCAAACAGGATATATGGCGGGGAATAATTTTTCTCAACAAATACCTATAAATTCTAATGAACAAACAGTTAGTGGTAGTGGAACTAGCAAGTATGAGATTAAAAAAAGAGTCAACAAGGAGTTAAATGAAATTATGGCCAACCAACAAGGTGAACCAGATGATAACTTCTTAAAAACAACACTTATAACATTAATATCAAGATACAATATTTCTGAAATTATGAAACAAGATTTAGTTATGGAAATATTTAATGATATTAGAGGATATGGAGTATTAGAACAGTTTCTACATGATCAAGATGTTACTGAAATTATTGTAAACAGATACGACAACATATGGGTTGAGAAATTCGGTAAGATGATAAAAACAAATGCACAATTTAATTCTGAAGAAGAATTAAGAAATCTGATTGATAAAATCGTTCAGCCTCTTGGAAGAAGAATAGACGATAATCAACCTATGGTAAATGCTAGACTTGTTGATAAATCGAGGGTAAATGCAGTTATTCCTCCGATTGCTGCCGATGGTGCAACGCTTGATATTCGTAAATTTGCGAAAAAAGTTTTTACGATTGATGATTATTTAAGTTTTGGAACAATGACAAAAGAAATGGCTGACTTTATTCGCTGGAGTGTTGCAGTGCGTAAAAACATTATTGTATCTGGAGGTACTGGTAGTGGTAAGACCACACTATTGAACTTCTTGAGCAACTATATTCCAGAAAACGAAGCAATTGTTACGATAGAGGACTTGTTAGAACTTCAACTGGTCCAACCTAATGTTCGTAGGCTAGAGGCCAGAGGGAAAAATGCAGAGGGTACAGGAGCGATAACGATTCGAGATTGCGTTATTAATGCCCTTCGTATGAGGCCTGACCGTATTGTAGTAGGAGAGTGTCGTTCATTTGAGGTAGTTGACATGTTACAGGCTATGAATACCGGGCATGATGGATCTTTAACTACAGTCCATGCAAATAACACTAAGGATATGATTGAAAGACTTTATGTTATGTATTTAATGGGTGGTTTAGATGTGCCTGAAAAGGCTGTTAAATCACAGATTGCATCTGCTATTCATTTAGTAGTACAAACACAAAGATTATCAGACGGTACAAGAAGAATTACTCAAATCTCAGAAATTGTTGGATTTGGTAAATCAGGTGTAGATAAAAACAATGAATGGGTTGAAAAAATGGGATTAGATAATAAGTTTTATATAAAAAATGTTAATAACAGTGAAGTATATCTTCAAGATATTTTTAGATTTGACGGAATTAAAAACAAGTTTGTAGTAACAGGTTGGGTACCCACATACTTTGAAGAAATTCAAGCAAAGGGATATCCAGTTAATATAGAAATGTTTAAAGGTGGTGAATAATATGCAGAACGTATTTTTAGCAGTAGCAGTGTTTCTTGCAATTTCATTTATTGGTGTAGGAGTAATAACAATTATAAGTAGAAAGAAAAGTGCAACAGATAGATTGCTTGATAAAAAATTTGAAGAAGATAAGGAATCTATAGAAATAGAAAAAGAAATTTTAAGACCAAAGACCTTTATTGAAAGATTAGCAGGAGATTTAAGAGCAGCAGAAATAAAGATGGATGTAAGGCTATTTGTTCTTCTCATAATTCTATTATCTGTATTCTTGTATATTGGAGCATATGCCCTATTTAAACAACCCCTTGTTGCAATTGCACCATTACCATTTGCTCTATACTTTGTGCCTCGTACTATCTTAGATGCTAAAAAGGCAAAGCAAATGGATACTTTTGAAGAAGAATTAGTTCAGGTGTTAAGGAGGATGTCATCTGTTCTTAAAAATGGTTCCATTCTTCAAGCCTTAGAAGATGTAAAAGATTTGCCTACTCTATCTGAAAAAACAAGACTTCTTTTAAATGAAGTTTACCATAGATATAAATATGGTGATACTATTGAATCTGCATTTCATATAGTGGCAGAGAAATCTGGTTCAGAGCAATTTAAGATATGTGCGATATCTATCCATATCAATAAAGAACTTGGAGCAGATCTAAGTGAAAGTTTGAACGAGATTTCACTTGATATTCAACGAAAAAGAATGAGTGAAAGAGAATCTAAGTCCCTTATGGGGCAAACTGTTGCAATGGGAAGAATTTTGAGTTTAGCACCTTTTGCCATTATTACTTATATAACAACGGCTAATGAGGATTACTTTACACAATATTTAGATACATTGCAGCATCAATTAGTATTTTTAGGATTAATCATGGTGATGTTTTTTGGAATGTTTATTGTAAATAAACTATCTCGAAGTAATTAAAGGGGGGTGGAACAATGGTTTTAATTAATAAATTAATTTCGATTATAACATCTATTGAATTTCAGTTTGCACTTATTGTTTTTGCAGTAGTATTAGGAATCATTATAGTTTCAACTATTATAATGAGTAATATAAAAAAGAAAAACAAATATGTTAGTAGAATTGAAAAACATAGAGAATTTTCAGAAGAAGATGTTTTTGAAGATTTTCAAGAAAAAAATAAATATTCAGATGCTTTCAATAGGTATGTAAAACCATATATAAAAAAACATCCTGATGTATTTACTAAAATTCTAGGGACAACAGGAATCGACCTTCAAGAAATTCAACGAAAACTTTTAAGAGCAAATGTAAGAGATAAGACTCCAGAACAAATGGCAGCATTAAAAATAATTGGATTATTTGCAGGAGTATTTGTCTGCGTTGCTACATTTCCTTTTATGGACTATATGGGTCTTGCAATAGGTTTGGGATTTTATTTCTATTTAAGTATTATACCATTTTCAAGACTAGACAGCAGATACAATAAAAGAAAAGATGAAATTAAAGATACTTTACCAACTTATTTAAGACTTATGGCAAATGCTACAAGTGTAGGACATACAGTAGAGGAGGCAACAAGAAGGGTTTCAGATAGGTATAATTGTATTCTTTCGGAAGAATTTAAAAAAGTTGAAAATGAGGCTAAGTATTCTAATAATTGGTCTGATGCTCTTGAAAATATGGCTTTTAGAAATGACGTTGATGAATTGTACAACTTAGTTTCTGAAATTAAAATTTCTAAAGAAAAGGGTACTCCGATTACAGAGTTATTATTAAGACATGCTGAAAAAATTGAAGTTGAAAAAGTATTGAGATCATCAGAAATTGCAAGAAAAAAATCTACAATTCTTATTCTTCCAATATTTCTATTCTTATTTGCACCATTAATTGGCCTTATAATGCTACCTGCTGCTGATATTATGATGAACTCATTTTAAGGGGGTATAACGGTTATGAATAAAATTTTTAAAAGATTTTATAAAAGAAGAAAAAGGACAAGCAAGTCCTCAATGGCCTGCGATCATAGCATTAGTTGTATGTATTGTGTTGGGAAATTTTAAGATAATTGAACATCATTTATTTTAAAATAAAAGTTGGAAAAAATTGAAATCAATTTTTAAATAGATTAAAATACTTAAAATTTAAAAAAGAGGTGATTGTTATGATGAATATTTTAAAAGATTTTATAAAAGAAGAAAAGGGGCAAACAATGGTTGAGTGGATTGTTATTTTAGCACTTATTCTTGTTGTTATAATTGCTGTTGTTAGAACGATCGGTGAAAAAGGAAAAACTAAGGCTAAACAAATAGAAAATGAATTAAAGTAATTATGAATGTAATTCCCTATCAAAATGATAGGGAATTACACCATTACATAGTTAAGGGAGGGGTAGATATATGAATTTTATTTTAGTAATAACAATGATGATTTTGGCAGTAATAAATGATTTTAAAACAAGACAGATAAAGAATTTTATACCTTTGATATTTGTTATAATTGGAACTATTTATTCAGTTGTTAATAACCCACTAAATTTAGTTTATAGTTTTGCTACTTCAATTTTATTGTTTATAGTTTTGTTCTATATTCCAAGAAAGTTTAACATAAATGAATTTCTGGGGGCAGGAGATATAAAAATTTATATGGCAATTACATTTTTAATGGGATGGAATTTTACATTATATACCTTTGTTTATTCAATCTTCATAGGAACTATTTTTCTTATATTGTTAAATTTTAAAAGACTGAAATCTATTTTATATAATGCATTTTTCTTTTTTACATTTAAAGGGAAGTGGGAAATAGAAGAAAAGCAGGAACAAACTAATATATTTACTCCTTATATATTAATAGGCGTACTCATGGCTTATTATATAAAAGCACAATGGATTTTTTAAGTCAAGGGGATATGAATTATCATGAGAATAAGGTCGAAGAAGGCCTAGTGTTGTATTCTGTGCTGATAATAAGTATGTTTTTAATTATTATGTTTAAGTTTTATGTTGTGTTTTCTACAATTTATTATTAGAAATAGGAGGTGTATATCATGAGAATATTAAGAACACGAAAAGGTCAAGTGATGATAGAGTTTGTGCTTATTTTAGGAATATATTTATTTTTAATAGGGTTTATGATTTCAGGATTTCAAATCATGCATAATAAAATGGTATTCAACATATCAGCATATGAGGCGACAAGAACAGCAATTGCACTCAATCCTGCTAATGACACTTATAATACCTCTCTTGCAATTGCAAATGCAAACAATGTCTTAAAACATGCTATAGGAGTTGAACATGTATCTATAGATAAGAGTGAATCAGGAGAATATTTTACTTATACTGTACAAGGAAAGGTAAAATATTTATTTCCAATTATTAATCCAAATGGTGTCGGTTCATCTAAAGACTTAGATATATCGACAAGTTTTACAATGAGAAAAGAGAAGAAATAGGGGGTGGCTGCTATGAGATTTAAACAAAATAAAAGGAAAGGTTCTATTATTATTGTTAGTTTATTTTTTATATTAGCAAGTATAGCCCTTTTTGGATTTGCATACGATATATCTAGGATAATGTACTTTAAAATGTATACTAGAAACTTGGCTTCAGCAGTTGCTATAAGTATTGTAAATGAAACTGGATATTCATATCATGATAAGAATAGTGGTGCTAGATCAATTCTTATTTATAATGAGGATTCTGTCCCTATCGAATATATAGATCCAGTGACAGGAATGAATAACTATAAAGGAAAATATGCGAACAGTACTTATGCATGGGAACTTATTAAAAAGAATAAAGATGGCATGGATAAAACTTTGAACATTACAGGAGTGTATTTAAATCCGAATGTGACTTTATGGGGAACATCAACAAATTTTAGTAGGTTTCTTACAGGCCATGCCGATGGAAAAAATGGTGAAGTAGAAGTATTAATAGAGGCAGATATGGAAATGTTTTTTGTTAGAAACTGGTGGGGTGGTAAATATCATCATATTAAGGAAAGAGCAATTGCACAACCTTTTGCAATAGAGATTCCGGGTAGTGATAAGGAGCAAGAAAATCAAAAAAATGAAGAATGGAACTATTTTTAAATTAATTAAAAAAGACACTCTAATAATAAAAATTAGAGTGTCTTTTATTTTAACTTGACTTTTACAAGCATCTTTTTTTAGTATGCAGGTACTATTTTATATTTGGTTCTATTTACTGTATGCAGGTCTCTTAGTTTACCAGTCTTTATGACTGTTTATATATATTAATATTTTTCATTAGTCTACATGGCTATTTATTATATAAAGGCATTAATACATAGTTTTTTCAATTATACGGAGAATGTCCGTACATATAAGAAAATACATAATAAGGAGTGTAGTGTAATGATATTTTTAGGATTAGTTTTTTTATTTATGATGGTGGCTTTTCCAATTTTTATATTTAAATCTATTTCTGGTGGTTTAAAATTCTTAAACTTTAGAAATAAAATTTTTCATGAGATTGTTATGAAACAAATGAGATTTGAAAATGATAATATTGGCGTTGCAACAGGAGATGATGCCTTTAACTCAGGGGTAAATCAATTTAACGCTAATCAAAATGCTACTATGAATACAAAATTTAAAATGACTGATGAACAGTTAAAAATATTTGAATCATATATACCTAAAAGCAAACCTCTTGCTATTAGCAGGGCTATTAAAAAGACTTTTAAAACTACTGTTAAATTTAGTCTTGTATCATTTGGTATAATGATAGTATTTTATACTATTCTTATTTTGATTAACCACTTTGTATTTATGTATGCTTAATTACTTCACATAAAACCTCAAGTGTGCATTTATTAAAACAAAAATACATAACCATTTTTCAAAAGGCCTACTAAATAATCTAGTAGCCTTTTTTTATTGTTTACATATTTTTTGATTATATTATAAAGGCAATATGTATGTGTTATGTTAAAACAGAAATTAACGATAGCCAACTTGATTTTTTTATAGTTTACTTGACATTTATCTGAATCCTTTTTTAATATGTTACCACAAAAGATATAAGGTATTTATTAAATTACATTAGATTAAATTTAGGGAGGTATATGAAATGGCAAAAGGAGTGTTGTTTTTAGCAATAATGATGTTGGTGCCAACACTAGCAAACAGAGGAATTAGTAAATTAACTTATGGTGCCTTTACCATGGAGAACTTAAAAGTAGGTGCTTATGGTTCCGGCTATCACAAAAATCTGGTTAAAAAGATTATGGCAGCATCTATGGTTATTTGTGCTTTGACAACAATGTTTTTATTAAATCGTTAATATAGAATTTATCAGTCTTTGTCTCCTGTATACAGGAGATGAAGATTTTAATGGAGATTATAATTTTAAATTACAAATTGAGAGGAGATTGAACATATGCAATTTTTAAGACCAAATACAAATTTAGCGTTAAAAACAAACAAAGGGGAATTAATAATTACATCAAATGAACATTTTATTGTAGATAGTCAAAGAGGATCAAGTGTAGTAATTAATAAAGAGGGTATTCAAAAAATTGAAGATCATTTTGATTCACTATTTACAGAGCCGAAAATCCAACAGGCATGGATTACTACTAATAATTATAATGTTGTGGTTACAGTTGGTTTAGAAGTTGATGGAAAAACTACTTATGGAGTGGGATGTGCAAATACACTTAACTTAGCAAATGTAATTGCACAGGCATATCCAGTTGAAATGGCAGTTAAAAGAGCAAAGGCCACTTGTGCTTTAGAAGTTCTTAGAAAGAATTATATTGGAGAAGAAAGATTACCGCTACTTTATAGCAGTTTTGATGAATTCCAAACAGAGGATTCTATTAATAAAAATGTAGAGGTTAAGGAAGATAAGAGACCTGCGAGTAATAACGCTACTGTTACTAAAGCAGATACAACATCTGTTAAAGAAAATACAAAAAATGATGAAAAAGTAGATCCTGTAAAGGACGAAACTTCTGCTGAAACCTCCGCTAAAAATATTCAAGAAGATAAAGCAAATGAACAAACACAAAATCAGCAAGAAATTCAAAACGATACAAATACTTCAGAAGAAGTTTCAGATGATTTAGCAGCAGATTATGTTATTAAGACTAATAAATATAGAGCAGGAATCACTATGAGAGAATTGCATGAGAAAGATGCAGGATACTTTAAATGGTTAGCAACTAATAAAGCCTCTAAAGGTCGTTTCGAGGAGTATCAACAAAAAGCAATTCAATATGCGAAAGAAGAAAATATTAATATAGAAGAAATTGCATAATACTTTCAGATAAGCAGGGGATAAACCTCTGCTTATTTGTTTATTTAAAATTATTTCTTGAAATACAAAGATATATTTTCATACAATGTAGTGAAATTGTTAAAAGGAATTTTCAAAGTATTAAGGAGGCATGTTAATTTATGAATATATTTTCAATGGCATATAACTATAGTGGTCAAATTAGAGGAACAGACTTTAGTCATGGAGATGAAAGTTTGGTCTATAAATCACCTCTAAACACTACAAGTTATAGAGGAAAAAGTCCAAAGGCTTCTTTAGCAAGACCAATTGCAGAGGGAATCATTTCATTGTTTGATGATAGTTTGACAGCAGTGGGAATTACAGATGATGATAGACTTTATTGTGAGATGACTGCATTAGGTAGTAATAAAACTTACCAAATATTATTTGAAGAGCCAATAATTCAAATGTATAGCAAGGATTTTACAATAAGTGTAGATACTAACTATGCAAAACGACATTATTTTGTTCCAATTTTCATTAGTGATTTAATAAAAAAGACAAATAGAGATTTAATTAATGCTTTCGATGGCCTTAAAGAAGTAGTTAATAGAAATGGATTGCCTCTTACTAAAAGTGACGATGCAGCAGAGAAATATTTTTTCTTAACTAATGATAATTTTTATTTTGAACATAAGGGAACTGATTATGAAGTAGTGGTAGATAAAGTAGCCAATGTAACTATTAAAGAAGATATAACTCCACAAATTACTGGTAAAGAGGGGGATTATATTTATATTAATGGTCCTAAAACAAAGATTACGCAGAAAAAAAACAAATCTAATTCATCTTCTAAAAATAGTAAAAAGGTTAAATCTAAAATAATACATATAGATTTTGGGGAGCCTTTATCTGAAGAAATGGAGAGTAAAATTCCTGATTTCCCTGACTATATGCAAATTCCATTTGAATTAGAGCCAGTGAGGGATTCTATAGCACATGGGTATTCTTTATCTGTACTGCAATATGGACCTACTGGTACAGGAAAAACTACAAATGTCAAACTTCTTTGTCGAGATATAAGGTTGCCTTTAGTAGCCGTTATTAACTGTACTGAAGCATTGGATGAATTTATATTAGGGAAATTTGTACCAAAAGGAAATGAATTTATATTTTTCCAAAGTGAAGTTACGGATGCAATTGAGTGGGGTGGGGCTGTTGTTTTTGAAGAATTGAACTTTGGTGATCCAAGACATTTGTCGTTTTTAAACTCCTTACTTGATGATAATGGATTTGTGCGATTAGACAATGGTAAAGTAGTTAAAAGACATAATTGCTTTAGGTTTTTTGCAACTATGAATAATGGTTATGCAGGAACTAACGAAATCAATAAAGCATTACTCAACAGATTTGATGATGTAGTTGAAGTCAAGGAGTTAACAGAAGAACAAATGAAACAATCTTTAATTGAAGAAACAAAAATTGAGGGTAAATTAGCAAATGATATGCTAACAATATACAAAAAGATTAAAACTAAAATCGAAGAAGAAGAATTAGATACTGCAATTTCACTTCGTAATTTAAAGAGATGGGCTAATAGAATTAAAATTGTTAGAAGTCCACTTGAAGCAGCAATAACAACTGTTATAAATCCCGTTGCAAATTTTGATAAAGATTTAAAAAATGAAATTCTTGAAATTGTTAAACATAAGTTTCCCAACTAGAGGTTAAACCTCTAGTTTTTTATTTGAAATAAAAACTTATCTTTATATAATATGTACCCATTAAGTACATAAGGGAGGAATATTAATAATGTTAGATCCTAAACAGGTAACTTTATATAAGAGTGAATCAAATAGAATAAAAGAACAAACTTTTTTGCGTGGAATAACAGATAATTATAATAACATATTAAAATTCACAATGAGTACAAGTACTGATGGTAATTTGGTTCAGATTTATCCTGATCATCCATTTATCGTAAATAATGAGGCAATAGAGAAAGCATGTAAGGATTTAGGACTTGATAATTATTTTAAATACAATACATGGCTGCTACTTAAAACCTTTGCAAGAGGTGGAACAGCACATGAGGCTTTTCATATACTTTTTACTGACTTTGAAATGCTAAAGGTCATGGAAAAGGAATTTGAACACCAACATTCCTATAAACATGAGATAATGCATAGCATTATGAATATAGGAGAAGATTCATATATCGAATTAGCAGGAATCAACTATTTACCGGGGCTCGAATTTTATATTTCCTTCTCAAACAGAGTAGCGTTTCATAATACTTTGTCTCTTGATATAATGCAGGAAAAACTAAAACAAAAACAAATAAATAGAGTAAATTTATTTCTTCATTGGGCTATGATGTATGCTATTACAGGAGAGATTAAAGGCAAAATAACTGATAGAAAAGTAAATTCAAGAATTAAAAAGTCTGCTAAATACTTTGATTTTATCAGAAAAACAAAAGATTGCATGAAAAGATATGAATATGCAAAAAAGATATTTTTAATTATTGAAGATTTGGTTGATGACGCAATTAAAGAGCAGGAAATATTCGACTTTAATTACTTTAAGAATAAAATTCTTCCTAAATTGTTAGAAGGATCTACACCTAAAAATGTAGATATTAAAAAAGATTTTAAAGGTAGACCACAACATTCAAGTTCTAGCAATTTTTCTAATAATAAAGACGAACAGAAAGAAAGCAATAAATCTTCTGGTAGAAATTCTTCTCAAGATTCGCAAGGTAATAATGAACAGAATAGTCAAGATAAAGATAGCCAAAACAGTTCTGGTAGTGGAAAGCAAAATGATAAAAAGGACGCAGATAATTCTCAAGAAAAAGATACTAATAGTAAGGGCAATGGTGCTGATGAGAATAAAGATGAAAGTAATGATTCTTCTAATAAAGGAAATTCCAAAGATGATTCTTCTAACAAGGAAGATGGTAATTTAAATACAGAGGCAAATAATAGTCAAAACTCTAATAAAGATAGTAATGATAATGACTCAAATCGTGATGATATTAAAAATAATCACCAGAACTCTAACAATAATAACAGTGGTGCAGAAGACTCTAATACGGATAGAGATTCTAGTGAAAATAGAGAAACTGAAGAAGAAAGAAAAGCAAGAGAGCAAAGAGAAAAAGATGAAGAAAAAAGACTAGAAAAAGAGGCTATTGATAAGTTAATTAAAGATATGGAATATGAGCAGCAAGAGGTTCAAAAAGAAGAAGAAAAAAGAGCAATTCAGCAAGAGAAGGAAAGAGAATTGGAGCAAAAAATTGATAGAGAACTTCAGAAAGTTAAATATTCTAGCATTAATAAGGGAATGTATGTTAATGTTATCAAAAAATTTAGTGATAAATATCGTAAGGAAGAATTATATAAGTACTATCATGAACCCAATAAAGGTTTAATTAGATCATTTTCAAAGTCCTTTCAAAAACTTATTAAAGACCAAGCACCATCGTGGAAAAATAAACTTGTAATAGGTTCTCAATTAGATACTAGAAGATTGGCAGATCCTAAGAGAAGAAATTGGAAAAGACAAAACGACATGAAAGAACAAGCAGATTTAAATATTATGATTGTTGTAGATGGTTCGGGTTCTATGGAAATGAATGTAAAACAAGTAATTCAGGCTGTAATTATGATTTATGAAGTGGCTAAAGAACTAGATATTCCTATTTGCGTAGTGGAAGAAAGAGCGTATTACCATACATCTAAAATAGAACATAAAGTATTAGTAGACTACAATAATTATAAAAAAGAAAATACTAAGTATAATATTCTTCATTTAAATGCTGATGAAGGGACTAGGGAAGGAGTATCACTTAAATGGTGTCATGCATATCAAAAGATGCAGCCAAATAAAGATACTTTAATGATAGTTATTGCTGACGGTAATCCAGAACATAGTTGTGGAAGAACAGTTTACTCTGGAACTATTTCAGCAAGTGATACAAAAAAAGTTGCTGATGATATTCAAAAACAAGGAACGAATCTTGTAGCAATAGCATTGGGAGAATATTGTTATCCGCATCTTAAACAAATTTATAAGCATACAATACTATGTGATAATTTATCTAAATTGCCAAAGCAAATGATTAGAATTCTTGAAAAAAACTTATTTAAATAAAAAGGAGAAGGGAATTTCCCTTCTCTATTTTTTGTTTTTGTATTTTAGACTTACCTTTATTACGTAGTTTAGTAATCAGGAACGAAAGATCCCTTTGTAATTCAGAATATGCGGAATTATATCCTCTTAGTGTTCTAAAAACATGTGTTATGTTAAAAACAATAAATTTTTGACTATAAAAGCAGTCATTGATTATTATGAAATACCTTTATTATAGGTATTGAATTTATATAGAAAGGATGATTTTATGAAAAAGTTAATCGTTGCAGAAAAACCAAAGGTTGCCTTAATGTTAGCAGCCAACGGTAGAAAAATTCTTGGCGATTTTAAATTAAATGGAAAGTTAATTACCAAAGATAATGTATTAAAAGAAACAAAACAGTTAGAACAACAAATCAAGAGAGTCGGATTTGTTGAAAATAACGAATATATCATTTCCTTTGCACAAGGTCACTTGGTAGAGTTATACCAAGCATATGACTATGATCAATCATATAAGAACTGGAGAAATATTCCTGATAATTTTATTCCAAATCCTTTTAAAACAAAGGTCATTAAAGGTAAAGAAGGTATGTTTAATAATCTTGAAAAGTTAATGAAATCTACTAATGTATCAGAGATTATTAATGCTTGTGACTCTGATCGTGAAGGTAATAGTATATTTTCAATTATTTATACACAAGCAAATTGCAGAAAACCTGTAAAAAGACTATGGACAGATGAACATACAGAAAAGGATATTATTAAAGCATTTAATGAAATGAAAGATGGAAGTTACTATGAGAATTTAACTACAGCAGGGTATTGTAGAATGACTTCTGATTGGATACTAGGTGCTTTACTGACTGCTAAAGCAACAGTTGAACTTAGTGGTGGCAAGGAAATTCTTAATGTAGGTAGAGTGCAAACTGCTGTACTTTCTGAAATTGTAAGGATTGAAGAACTCAACAAAAACTTTAAATCGCAAAAATATTACCAAGTTGTTGCTAAGTTTAAGACTAAAGAGGGAACGGTTTATGAAGGTGTTTACGAAGAAAATTTTGATGATCCCAAAAAAGCAGATGATTTTGGAAATGTTTTAAAAAATAAAGTAGGTAAGATAAATAATTATAATGTTGAAAACAAGAATAATTATTCTCCACCTTTATTTGACCAAACATCACTTGCTATTTATATGGCTAAAATTGCAAGTTTAGATCCTGATAAAACACTAGATGCCACTCAAAGTTTATATGAAAGTGGACATACCACTTATCCAAGAACTGCAAGTAACTACATTACAAAGAGTAAGGCTGATGATTTTGCAGAAATGTACTCTAAAATTGCATCAATAAATCCTTTTGCTAAAAAACATAGTTTTAATAAAAATAATAAGAGAATTGTTGATGATAGCAAGGTAAGTTCTCACCCTGCTATTATTCCTACAGCAGAACTTCCACTTTTGTCCCGATTATCATTTGATGAAAAGATGGTGTATGAAGAAATAGTTAAAAGAGCGATTTCTGTAAATTTTCCTGCTGCTACAGATAGACATCAAACAATTCTCACTGGAATAGATGGATTTTTGTTTAAATCTACTGGCAAAAAAGAAATAGAGCAAGGATGGAGAGAAGTATATTCAATTATCACGAATGATACTTCACTTCCAGAAGTTAAAAACAATGAGGAAGTGTCTATCATAGGCATTGAAAAGAAAGAAGTTAAAACCCAACCACCTAAAAGATATACAATTGCTACAATCATAGAATTTATGGAGAGTTGCGGTAGAAAAATTAAAGATGAAGATATGAGACAACTTATGAAAGAAAAAGGTATAGGCACCGGTGCTACGAGAGCAAATATCTTGAAAGGCTTGCAAGATCATGGATATGCAACTACTAAAGGTAAATCTAAAACTTTATATCCAACTGAAAAAGGTGAAAGATTAATAAATATCTTACCTGTTGATGAACTTAAAAATGCTGAATTTACTGGAGAAATGGAGTTTAAATTAAGTAAAGTAGAAAAGGGACAAGTATCTAAAGATGAATACATGAAAGATGTTGTGGCTCTTTATAATACTTCTATTTCTAAATTAAAGAAAACAGATGCAAAAATTGTTACAAAATCAAATGGCTCGGTGGGAAAATGTCCTTTATGCGAAAGTGATATTGTTAAAAGAAAAGGTAAGTTTGGGGATTTTTATGGATGTACTGGATGGAATAATGGTTGTAAATTTACTATAAATAAAGTTTGTGGAAAATTACTGACTGAAAATCAAGCATCTATACTTCTTGAAAAAGGTGAAACTGCTAGAGTTAGTGGTTTAAAGAAAAAAGACGGAAGTAAACTTCCTTCCGCTAAGTTTGTGCTAAATAAGCAAACTGGAGAAGTAACACTGGATTTTAATTAAAAGAAGTAGGCTAATCAGCCTACTTGTTTTTATTACATAGCAAAAAAAGTTGAAATATAAAAAGTAAATTTTTATAATCACTTAACTTAAAAACCTGAAGGGAGTGAGATGTTATGTTACATTATCAAATATATGAAAATAACAATGCAAAAGATTGGATAGTTTTTGTGCATGGAATGGGTGGA
Organism: Alkaliphilus sp. B6464; assembly: GCF_018141165.1. Lineage (NCBI taxonomy): Bacteria > Bacillati > Bacillota > Clostridia > Peptostreptococcales > Natronincolaceae > Alkaliphilus > Alkaliphilus sp. B6464. The sequence goes on along the minus strand of NZ_CP058558.1, from coordinate 237,765 downwards.
AACTATTCTATATTTTATAAGCAGATTATTTTTTTTAAAAAGCATTATAATTTATTGTTTGTGGATCTTCATGGCCATGGGTACACTAAGTTAGGATTAAAAGATTTGGCGGAATGTTCATTTAAAACTATAAGTGAAGATGTTGTAAAAGTGTTGGATCATTTGAAGATAAAAAAGGCTCATTTTATGGGTATTTCACTTGGTACTATTATAATAAACACTATAAATAATAATTTTTCTGAAAGAGTAAAATCCATGGTATTAGGTGGTGCTGTAACAAATATAACTTTATACTCAAGAATATTGATGGAAATAGGATACAGTATTAAATATTTTTTACCGTACATGAGTCTCTATAAACTTTGTGCGTGGATAATAATGCCTAAAAAAAGACACAGAGTATCAAGGCAGGTATTTACAAGAGAGGCATATAAATTAGGAAGAACTGAATTTTTTAAGTGGATAAAGATTTTAAGAAAAATAGGTATTAGTGAAGATACTAAAATACTTAACAAAACCAATAAAAGACTTTATATTATGGGAAGTGAAGATTATATGTTTTTACCAATAATAAAAGATGAAATTAAAAAAGACAAAAATGCAAACATACATATAATTAATAAATGCGGACATGTATGTAATATCGAGTCTCCACAGGAGTTTAATCGAGTAAGTCTAAATTTCTTTAATAATATCAAAGAAGAAACGGCCCAAGAAATAGCGGGATAAAAAACCATAACAAATACTTGAAAGTCGTAAAAAAGGACTATTATCATATGTATAGTATAGATATGGCTAGTTATTATTATGAACAGGAAATTACATCAATAACTAGACAAAGTAATTTGGATTGGTTAAATACAAAAACAATCTATCAAGTATTAATAAATGAATTAAACAAGAGAAATTTAAAAGTTGCGTAAAAAAGCCTCTCAATTTGAGAGGTTTTTTGTTACCTATAATAACCTATGTCATATTTGGAATATCCTTCAAATAAAAATTGTTGAATAACACCTTTAGTTTTTTGTACAAATAATGAATCCTTAATGCTATCCTTTACTTGAGTTAAGGTAAGATAGATGGTGTTTCCATTCACAATGTAAATTTGTCTATACTTGTTATCATCTGTATCTATTGTGTACCATTTATTTAATTCTGGCTGATCTATTCCATATTTTAATAGATCTTTTATGGTTCCAGAAGATTTATTGTATTTATCAAATTCTATATTCATATTTTCAGGAAAAGGATTATCAGATACAAAAGCATAATATTCATAATTACTTTCATCTACATAATAAACATTTTTTGTCTTTTCGTAATATTCCTCTATCATTTCATCAGTTATTTCTGCATTAATTTCAAGATGTTTTTCTAACTTTTTAACAAGAGCAGCCCTTTCATTATATATATCATTAATCTGATTTTGAGTCCTAAATTCTTCATCTGTTACTGTGATACCTAACTCTTTTGCTTTTTCTGAAAGAATAATAATATCAGTAAAGTATTTATTTGTAAGCATTATTTTATCATCTACATTTTCATTTTCCATTTTTTCTAATATCATGTCATACTCATTATTTGTAACTTTAATATTTCCAACTTTTAATGATGTATTAATAGGTGAAATGTACTTTATATGTAGAAAACCATATGTAGTAAGTAAGGCCATGAATAAAATTAAAATAATAATAAGGGTATATCTCCTTCGATTAGGATTTTTATATGATACCAGAGTAATGTCATTAATATTTAAAAACTGTTCATTTTGCAAATTGTTTTCTGTTTTTTTATTTTTATCATCCATAATATCGCCTCCTGTATTTAACATAACACAATAGTTTGTTTTGATTTTAAATTAGGTTAATTTATCAATAAACTTGACACGAAAAAGTATTATATATTAAAAAGCATCTAGTAATCAAATGATTATTAAATTTTTTAATATAAAGGAGTGGATTGTTATGGCTGATAATGTAATTTGTAAATGTCCCAAATGTGAAGGAGAACTTCGCAGGATTAGATATATTAAGGACGACAAAGAATTAGAATTTATAGGGTGTTCTAACTTTAAAGAAAAAGGTTGCAAGTATTCAGTACCTACTGCATATTTCGATACAAAATTGTCCGATGAAGTTATTAAGCAGTTGATTGAAAACGGGAAAACCAATAAGCCTATAAGCATTAAGGTGAATTTAAAACTTGAAGATGGCAAGGTTAGAATGGACTTTTCTAAATAATTTTCAAAAAATCAGTTCAAAAATAGACATTTGAAATTATTATATGTATAATTCTTTAGAATTAAAATTAAAGAATAGAAACTATACCATAAATCATAGTTCTATTCTTTTTTCATTTCCTTATACGCCTTTTAAATTTGGATTATTAAGCATGTATTTTAAAAATACCTTACATACCAAATGAAAAAAGGGGGGAAATGCATATGACAATACAGCAGCCATTTAACTTTACTATTGATACTTATGAGAAAGTGTTAAGTGGAGAAATTAAAACTTTTAGTCCATACTTTTTTGAACAGAGATACAGAAAAAAAAGAGTAGTGCAATTAATCAAACATCTAGTTGAGGAAAGATTAGGACTTACTCCAGAGGATGCACTAGACCAGTTAGATTTGAAATTATTAAAAAAATATAAATTAGATTGTCTACTTAAATATGTGGAAAAACCAGTCGAATTAGATAAAAATGATGTCAGTCACCTTATTTATTTCGCTTACAAAGGGGAAATACCCGAGCCTACCCCAAAAGATTTAACCGTAAGAATGTATAGAAAAGTATTGGATGAAAGGGTTAAAAATTTTCCAAAGAATTATTTTATTCAAGGTAAAAAGGGAGAAGAACGAGTAAAACATTGTGTTGAATATTTATGTTTTGATGTACTAGGATTCTCAAAGGAAGATATTCCTAAAAAACTTACTCCTGAAATACTAAAAGAATATAAATTAAAAATTGTACTCAATGTTCTTTATCTATCAATGTTTGATTTAATTACATCTGTTTTTCCGGGTGAATACGATAGCAAAAACTTTAAATAAATCCATCTCATTAATTGATTTTTGGTATGTGATCAATATAATTTTAAAAAGAATCAGGAGTCAAGTTGTCTTATTAAATTTTAAAAATTTAATAAAGAAAAAAATAAAATAATATTTATTTTAAATTTGACTTTGCTTTGAAGATGGATATAATGCTATTCGACTAAAATAAAAAATAAAAGCATAAAAAGCATAGAAAGGATGATGTTTAATGAATAAAGTTATGTTATCAGGATCAATTGCAACAGAACCAAAGCAGGTAGCGGAGGGTATTGTAATCTTTAATATGGTAGCCATTGGAGAATATAATACTAAGAGAAGAAAACATGATACAGACTTAGTGCCTGTAAAGACAAGGGGAAAACTTGCTGACTATGTAGTAGAAAATGCTAGTGTAGGACAGCAAATCGAAGTAGATGCAAAGATGACTTCAAGAAAAACTGATGATAAATTCTTCTCTGATGTAGAAGGTATCAATGTAAGATTAGGTCATAAATCTATGAAATCAGAAGATCTTGAGTAATCAACAAATTATTATAATAAGCATAATTAAAAATAAAAGTATAAAAAGAGGTTTACTTATCTAAGTATTCCTCTTATTTTTTTTATTTTCCATAAAAAAACGAGGTTAAAACTTGAGAAGTTATATTTTATTAATTAAAATACACTAAAATTTTGCCATGAAAAATTTATGAAACAAAATAAAAAGAGGTGGTGATATATATGTCAAAAGTAATTGCTTTCTGGTCAGTAGACGGAGGGGTAGGAAAAACCACAATGTCAACTAATATGGCCTTAAAAACAGCAGAAATGTTTCCTGATAAAAAAGTAGCATTATTAGATTTAAACTTGTTTAATCCTGATATTGACTTGCATTTGGGGCTTACTAGTAAGGACTTAAAAAACATGCTTGACTATTTTTTAAGAAATGATATTACCTTTGAGAATATTGATAATTACATGTTTGTTTACGGTAAAAATAAAAATTTAAGAATTTTAACCGGTCTTTATGATATTAACTATTTTGATAAATTCGAGGTAAAACATTTTGTGTTAATTATTGAATATTTAAAGCAAATGGGGTTTGACTATATCTACATAGATATAAATAGTTCATTGAATGTAGATGCAACGTTTGTATCTTTAACAAATGCGGACAAGGTAATTATAGTTGGGGAGCCTCAATATACATCGCTAAGAAACATTGACACATATATAGAGAAGGTTCTTAAAGCAAAATTAAATATTTCTGAATCTAAACTAGAGATCTTGATTAATCAGTTTGATGCATCTCTTATTACCAAAAGAGAAATCAGACATATATTCGGGAAAGATGATATTTATTTTATTCAAGAAAACAAAAAGATAAAAGATTCTATAAACAAGAGTGAGCCTTTTGTATTGAAAGATAAGGTTAGAGATTTGAGAAAATCTATTGAAGAAGTAGAAAGACTTATCAATGACATTAGCATATAGGAGGGAGGGGTTAACATGGGTACAATCAATTTTTTAAAGGCTTCTTACAATGTAAATTTGATGAGAGAAGAAACTAGGAAATTAACAGTAGATCAATTAAATGAACTTATTGAAAAAATAACTGGCAATGTGGTTTCAAAGCACTCTGATATTATTAAGCAAATCAAGGATAGCCATATTAAAAAAGAAGTTCTTAGATCTAAAATTATAGATATTATAGATGAAGAAAATATTTTAATGGAGGGCATTTCGAGAGAAGATATCATTAAAAGAGTAGTAGACGAGGTATTTGGTTATTCAATACTTCAAAAATATATTGATGATCCAGAAGTAAACGACATTATGGTAAATGATTTTGATGTTATTTATATAAGAAAGAATCAAACGGATATTCGTGTTGATGATAAATTTAGAGATAGAAATGCTTATAAACAGTTTCTCTACAAAGTGTCAGCATTTTGTGGAGAAAAGTTAAATGATTCTTCCCCACAAGTAGATGGTACTGATAATAATTATGGAGTTCGTATTAACATAACTATTTCTCCAGTAAACACGTATTCACCTTCATTAGTAATAAGAAAAGGGCGTAAACATTTCCCTATGGAACACATTCTTGAGCAAGGAAATATTTCAAAAGAAATGTATGATACTTTTCATCTCATGTCTTTAGTAGGTTCAAGAGTTATATTTGGAGGACAATTAGAATCAGGCAAGACAACTTTCCTAAATAGTTATCTAAATTACATCCTTAAAAGGACGGTAATTATGGAAGATACTCCTGAACTTAAAACGACTAATCCTAATACCATATATCAAAGAACTACTAAATCTACTACAGAAGAAGGACTTAATATTACACTTGCAGATTTAGTAAGAAACTTTAGAAGAACAAATGCACAACATCCAGTAGTGGGAGAGGTTCGTGGACCTGAAGCAGTAGAACTATTAGACATATTCAATACAGGATTCAACTGTGGAGCATCGTCTATACACGCTAACTCTGCACAGGATGTTGTAAATCAATTAATTTTTCAAATTAAAGCAAGTGGTAAGTTGGGAACTGAAAGAAAAGAAATAGAAGAATACATTGGCAGAACAATTGATATGATTGTGTATATGGAAAAAAGAAAAGTAGTTGAAATGGTTGAGATTTATTACGATTATGAAAAAGAAAAATTAGTTTATCATCCAATTCATAAATTTGTAATTGAGGGTGAGGATGCAAACAACTTGTTTGGGCATTTTGAAAATAAATTAAATTCTTATTCATTTAAAATGAAAGACCGTATCAGGAGAACAGGTTTAGTTTCGCAGGTCCCTGAAGAAATGATGAAGTAGGGGGGATAAAAATGATTAATTTTGCTAGTTTTTATCATAGAATTATATCTAATCTTCCATTAGATAATCCGTTATTTATGAAAACAGTCTATGGTGTCTTGGCCGTATCAATTTTCATTATGATAATATGCTCAATTTTTATTATTTACAGGCTAAAAGATAGTAAAGGGATTGTTGCCAAGATTCATAGAATGAATGATTCAATTCATGAAGATGCCATGAAAAGTATTAAAAAAAATGATACAACGAGAACATTTTATGAACATATAGATTTGCTCTTAGCAAGATCACAAGTAAAATATTATTTAAAATTTAACTTTTGGATATTTCTATTACTAACTATCCTATCGTTTTTCTTTGGATTTTATTTATTCATAGATTTAACCAATAGTTACGTAACTTCATTTGCAGCAGGGATTGGGATAGGCTTTTTACCATATGTAATACTAGAAGTTATTGCTTCATTTAAAGCAAGAGAATTGAAAGGTCAAATCCTAAGTCTTATACCCATTATGACAAACAATGCAAAATTAACCAATGGTGACGTGTACCAAATGATTAAACGATCATCACAAAAGGTTAAAGAGCCTATGAAAATATATCTGGAAGAATTCATAGATGAATATGATTCTGGATTAAAAATTGAGAAATGTTTTGATAATCTAAGAGGAAAAATTCTCGACTATCGCTTTACTAGACTTGTAGACTGTTTAGAAGTTCATCTTTTTAAAGGTGGAAATGTAATTGTTACACTAGGTAGTTTACAAAAAGAGTATCTAGCAAGAGAGATTGAGGAAGATAGAAGAAAGAAAGAAAATTTATCTAATGTTATAGGAGTATATTTGGCAGTAATATCAAATTTAGTGATTGTATATATAATAAGCAGAATTATGCCAGAGGTAATTGTGGAACTTAAATCTTCTTCATTCGATAAGTATATGCTAATTGCATTAATAAATACCCTATTAAGTTTATTTATCGCATTTAAAGCAACTAAAATAGGGACAAACAATAAATAAGGGGGTGTAATGCTATGGGAAATAAAATATTGTCACTTTTTCAAGACACCTCAAAAGTAATTAATTTTCACTATTTTAGTGTGGAATTTAAAACGTTGCTTGTAATCTGTAGTGCTATTTTATCTATCACAGTGTTTTTCTTTTTATTTAATTTAATTAATCAGGTAATGATTGAAAACAAGTTAAGAAAGAAGAACATTACAATTAGTAGAAAAAGAAAGAATAGATATTTCTTTATAAATAAAATAATAGATTCTTTTAATAATGAAAGTTTGAATATGAAATTTATTCATAGTGGATATGTGCTTGGGATTAAAACTGTTGAATTGTATGTATTCTATCGGGGATTGTTTACTCTTGCAGGTTTTATTTTGGGGATACAACTTTTTAATGTTAATAATTTGAATTATTCTATTCTTGTTACTATAATGACAACAATGTTAGGATTCTTGCTAACGGACTTTTTACTAGAATTGGGAAAGAAAAAGAGAGTTAGGAGTATAAAGGATGAACTTCCTTTATTTTTATCAAGTTTTGATAATTATACAAAAGCAGGGCTTGTATTTGAAGATATATTAGATACTATCCCGAAACTTTTAAAGGGAGATTTACAAGAAGAAGTTGTAAGGTTTAATGTTTCTTATTCTCTGTCTAAAGATTTTGAGGGTACTGTGAAAGAATTCATTGATAGGCTTGGTTTTCCAGAGTCAGAAGAACTTGAAATAAAAATGAGGCAATGTTATTACAGTGGTATTTATGATGATGTTCTTACTAACGAAAAAGAGATGATAGAAAAAAAGGTTATCAATGAATTGAGAAAAGAAACAGAAATGTTTGATTTATACTTAGGTATCGCTATGGGGCTTATGGTAGTAAATATATTTATAATAGTAATATTGCCCCTATTGAATCTTGCGAGTTCTGGTGTTTCCGACATCTTCAAAATGTAAAAAACATGTCTTATTATTTGAATTTCTTAAATGTATAGATAAAATATAAATGAAAATTTGGAAGAAGGATATTCCGTAGGAGATATATCCTTTAAGGAAACCTTCTTTCTAAATATATATAAGAAGTACTGTTAAAGAGATGCATATGGAATAAACGGGGTAGTCAATATAAAAAATAAAAGAAAAATTATTGCTCACCGGTGATATACATTTTCATATATGGGGATTGTAATTATTTTGTTTAAAGTATGGAATTATGATCCAAAATTGTGTAGATAGACTCCTATTACATAATTTATGGTTTGCTGAAAAAAATACTTGACATACATGCAAGTCATAAATTATAAAATACAAACTAAAAAGTATAAAAAAGGGAGTTGATGTCTCATGAAAAAACTAATGAACAGAAAAGGTGACGGCCTTTCAACAATTGTAATTTCGATCATTTTTATAATTCTTATTCTTTTAACTGTACCTGCCTTCAGAGGTATGCAATCCGATAACACTACTTCTATTAAAGGTTTAGCATCTACAACTAAGAATTTCACAGATGAAGGTATAGAAGATTCTGTTGGTTCAGGCTATAATCTTAATTCAAGAGATTGGACTAACGGTTTCGCTGACTAATAATAGTTATAAAGTTGTTCAATCTAGTAAAAATTTGCTAAATGCCTCTATTTTGTGTGGAGGCATTTAACAAATGATAAATAATCCATTTAGTAAAGGGGTGATTGCCATGAAAAAACTTTTAAATAGAAAAGGGGATGGATTATCGGGTGTTACTTTTACAATTATAATGGTTGTAATTGTGCTTTTAGCAGTGCCTTCTTTTAGAGCATTACAGAAAGACAATGCAAAGGCTTCTCAAAACTTAGGTAATCAAATAGTTAATATCACAACCCCATAAAGGAGTTGATAGAATGAAATACAATAAAAAAGGTGGTATAGGAACTGTATTTGCAACTATTCTAGGGGTTACTATTTTAGCCACAATTTTTTACCACTATTTTTTCATCAATCTTGACCTTGAAAGATATAATTTGCTTAATCAGTATACTAGAGATATGCTGCTAATTAGTGAAACCAAGGACGAAATTCCAAAAAATTATATGATTGATGTAAAGCAAAGTCTTACGGACAGATTAGTAAAGAAAAATGGTGAATACATAAAGATATACATCACAATAAATGGGACAAAGTATGATGTAGAAACCATGCCAACAAAAGTTAAGACTGATTTTGGTGAAGATATAGAAATTCTGGCAGAGTATCACTTCTATCCTCAAAGAGTGGATTTAAATAAAGGAATTGTACCTGTCAAGGAAAACAGAGGGAAAGAAATTATGGCTGTTAAGTTGAAAACAATCTCTAAAAACAGGAGGACTTCAGATGGTTAAAATAAACAGAAAAGGTGGAATCGGTATTATATTACTTTTTATACTTATGTTTATGACAGCCATATTATCTCTATTTGTTTTTACTGAAACTAAGACTTTAGATATTAAGAGAAGAAATATTCATAATGCAGCATTATCTGCAAATTTAGCCTTATACGATGTTGTAGAACAAGGTGATAAGAATACAATGCTTAATTACAGGCCTGATCAATTAACATCATATATTACAAATCCGTCAACTATACCTTCCGATCATAGAAATAATATTTTAAATCTCTTGTCGGCAGAGTATTTTCCAGAAGGACAAAGGTATAAAGCAGTATATCTTGAAAAAGATAAGGCTTTGGCTAGGTTTAAAGAATATTTAAAGGAGAATCTTAAACTTAAAGAAGTAGGCGTGAATACTTTTGTTCCTATCAATGATGAAAAAAATTATATTAAACAAATTGAACTTAAAGAGTTCTTTGTTCATAATGCTGTTGATATTTGGGATCAAGATAAATCCCATCCAAATAATGATATAAAAAATAATCCATATACAGGTGTTCATGTTTATATCGAGGCGACTGTATATAATGGAACTAAAATTTACAGTTTTAAAGGTACAACAAAAGTTCCAATTCATTTAGATACAGATATTACAATTTTTAGAAGTAAACAGTGATTTAGAGGGGGTGTACCTATGAATAAACGTTTAGTAGTGGCTTCTCTTGCTGCTTTAGTTATAACAGTAATGATTATCAGTGGTTTGATATATGGAGTTAATAATATGTCAAAACCAGAGGAAACCATTGAGATTGCTTATGCACTGCAAGAAATTAAAGCGGGGAGTATTATAAAACCTGAAATGTATGAATACAGATCCATTCCAGTAGATGAATTTAATCCATCGTATGTTACTAAAGAGGAAGTGATGATTCCTAATTTAGATGGAAAAAAAGCAGCACAACTTATAGATGTTTTAAAAGGTAAAGAAGCAGATGAAAATATTTATAAGGGAGAAAGAATTGTGAAGGCAAGGATAAGAGGTATAGGTGCTGATAAAAATGAGGAAATCTTTGAGAATACAAATTTAAGAAGAATGACTTATACAGCACAAGGTATTAATAACCTTGCGGGGCAAGTTAAATCAGGTGATAGGGTTGATTTTTGGATTAGATATACATTAGCAGACAAGATCAATAAAGACAAAGTTGTTGTTGTAGATAAGGTATTAGCAAATGTACCTATTCTAAAAGCACTTGACCAAAATTCACAGGAAATTAGAAATGGTTCAGAGGCTCCTTCAACCACCATTGAAGTTGCACTTACTCAAGAACAAATTCAAGAATTTATAAAGTGGAAAGGTATGGGTTCAATTACTCTAGTTAAAGTGCCTGTAGATGCCGATCTTGATAAAGAAAATGACATTACAAGAAAGAAGATGTCTATGAATGATTTAATCCTTGAAGTTATATCAATGACAGAGGACGAAATGAATAAAGAAGATATTGTTATTGATAAAAACAAAAAAGGAGAAGTAGGAAACTATGAAATTATTGAAGATATAACTGGTGGTAATTAATAAGTTGGCAATCAGCAGAGTTGCTGTTTATATATATATCTTTTTAAAGGGGACTCTTGATAATTCAAGGGTCTCTTTTGCTTTTACTTGAAACTAATATATGTGTTTTTATAATATTTAACCACTAAAGATATAGGAGGTATTTAATAATGAATAATATTTTAAAGGCATTAAAATTAGATCCTACACATGTAGACTTTAAAGTTGCGATTGATAACATTGGACAGACGTTTCAATTGATTATTGAGAGAGAAACAGAGGTTAAGTTGACATATGGGAAACAATTTACTATTGGTATAGATGAAGAAACAGATGGCTTATATGTAACATTTGATGATAATGCTATTGATGAAGAAACATTGGAAAAAATAGGTGCAATATACAATACTCAAGAAGATTATGAAACGTTTCAACATATACTGGCTGATATTTTTGGTATTACTATTCACTCAGTTTTCGCTTATGCTTATTTAGATTCAGAGGGCTATGCTCTACTGTCAATCGAATATAAAGAATATCTAAAAATTAAGGACCAAATTGATCAATTATTAGATTTTCTGATTTAGAGAAATATTTATATTAAATCAATAAGAAACTCCAGCCATTGTGACTGGAGTTTTGTTAAAAATTATTCTTGACCAATAAGTTTATTGAATTCATCCATTGAATCTACATTAAAGTTGAATCCTTCAGTTTGCAGATTTTCGTTTAATCTAACAACTAGAAACATTTCTCCGTTGTGATTTTGAACTTGTCTTAAATTACTAAGGCTCTTAGGAGTAATTTTGATTTCGGTGTCACTATTTCCAATATTAATAGATTTTTTGCTCGTATCAGGAAGAATATTATCAATTTTAAATTCATAATTTGGATCACCTAAAGTTTCTACAAAAGATTCTTCAATATCCTTTTGTATATCTGCTCCAAGAGAAGTAAGAATATTATTCAGTATGCCTTTGCTAATTCTTCTATATTCATCATCTTCCTCATCTATAAATCTATATGCAATTTCCTCATATAATTCAAGAAGTACATTAGGTTTGATTTTTCCACCCATAGTTAAGTTGAGTATATTATGAAAGTATTCTTTTTCCTGTTTTGCAGATAATTTAATTTCACAATTTAATATATTATATACAAAGGTAGCATTAACTTTATGTGATTTAGAGGAGTAATAAAAAACCTTATCCTTATTTATACTTTCATTTTCCCATACTGGATACATAAATGCATCCATTGGAGATTTAAGGTTTACAATCGGATCTAGTTGACTCTTAATGTCAAATCCTTTATTCTCATGTTCATAAATCATTTCAGATTTACCTTTTTCGGCTTTATTTACAGTGCATAAAATCATTTCATAAGAGCCATTCTCTCTAAAGAATGTGAACTGTATACAATTAATAACTATACTCTTATCGTATGGATAATTTTTAATTATTTTTTTAATTAACTTATCTGATTCTTTAACAAAATCATCTTTTGTATTAGTATTTCTTATATCATTTAGAATAGTATAACTGCCATCTTTATCGTCCTTGTTTTCTTCATTAAATGATTGCTCGAAGAGTTTTACATCGAATTGTCCTGTTAATGCTTTTTTAAAATTCTTAATAAGCATTTCTCCAAGTTCTTCTTCTAGTGCATCAAATCTACGTGACATATTTCCAAGTATCTCCCTATTATCACCGTTGATGTATACAGAATAGATTTGGTTAATTCTCACTAATGTTCCATCAAGTTTAAATTGTTTTTTTAAGTATGCCAGTTCATTTTTATTCATTCCAAATTCCTCCTTAGAATTTCATCTCTTGATTACTTTTTTTAACATAACACACGCTTTTATGTTTTTTACTTACTAGATAAAAAATATAATCTGACCATTCAAATAAATTATTAAACAAAAGTATCTATATTTTAAAATTGAACTTAATTATATGCGTTATATTAAAAAAGAAATCTACTTAAAAAAGGCAAAAAACAATTCAATTTTTGGTATAATATTACTAGATAAGCAAAAGATAGGGCTTTATAAAATAATCGTAAATGAAGTGTAATACTATGACTTTAGCAGAGAAATTGATTAAAGAATTTGAACAATTAAGTGAAGAAAGAAAGAGAGAAGTCATCAATTTTGTTGAATTCATAAAATTAAAAGAACAGAAAGAACTTGAAAGCCTTATGAATTGTGTTATTAATGAAAATAAAGAGGCTCTTGAGGAGTTGGCGAAATAATGAGAGTTTTAAATATACAAAATATAATATTATTTCATGAAAAGATTATTAAAGAAACAGGTGGAAGCACTGGTATAAGAGATAGAGGACTTATTGAAAGTGCTTTAGACAGGGCTTTTGCAACTTATGATGGAGTAGATTTGTATCCGAGTGTTGTTGAAAAAATTTCTGTTATAGCACATAGTCTAATTAGTAATCTTGGATTCATTGATGGAAATAAAAGAATTGGTGTGGCAGCAATGATTATGTTACTTAAAATAAATAACATAACGATATATTACTCTCAACAAGAATTAATTGATTTAGGAATTGGGGCAGCAGAAGGCTCTATGAATGAAAAAGATATATTAAATTGGATTAATGAACGAGTGGGTTAAATACTAAGATTTAGAAAACACAAAAAGAAATGTTAATTCGGTCTTTCCAAGGAGTTTTTCCGTATTAAGCAAAACCTATGATTTCAGAACCTTTATAAAATGCTCTTGTCGTATTTAAATCGAACCTTCCAAATTTGCTATTCAGTATTTCTATTATATAATTTGTAAATATTTCATGCCGTATCATATGTAATCTGTTCTCTTGAAAGATTTATTTCTTAATTTTTCAAAGAAGAATCACTCTTTACTCTAGGATATAGGCAGAATGTATACAATGTAAAAGATTAAAAGTATACTTTTATTTAGCAAAATGTGTTAAAATGATTTAAGTTATACTTGAATTGCCAGTCAACGATACATATAATTACTTGAAATCAATAAGAGCATTGATAAAATTATGAAGGAATATAACAATAGGAGGAATGGCTTATGAATAAGAAAAAATTTATTGCAATTACAGTTGGATTTACTATTATGATAGGCGGTTTAATAGGAGGTACTGCTCTTAATGTAAATGCTAATACTGATGCAGTAAAAGTACTTACAGTAAAAGAGACTTCTGAAAAACCTAATTCTTTCAAAGATGTAAAATCAACGGACTGGTTTTTTAATAATGTAAACACATTAACCGAACAGGGCTTAATTTCTGGCTATCCAGATGGTACATTTAAACCTAATAGTACAATTACTGTTGGCGAGTTTGTAAAGGTAGTTGTAAGTAGTAAAACCCAAGAGGTAAGGGCTGCTTCTAAAGGTGAGTTATGGTATATGGGGTATATTGAAAAGGCTCAAGAACTAGGTCTTGTTTTGCAAGGTGAATTTACTGCTGCTGACTATGACAGAAATATTACTAGAGGCGAAATTTCTAGGATGACTGTTAGAGCAATGGAAATGCAGGAAAAGGGATTAAGTGATGAAGAATTAGAGCCATATAAAAATCAGATTTCAGACTTTAACTCTATTCCATCAACACTTAAATCATTTGCTCTTAAAGCCTATACAAGTGGGATCATAAGTGGTTATCCAGATAAAACTTTTAAAACGCAAAATACTGCTACTAGAGCAGAGGCAAGTGCCATGATTCACAGATATTTGGATAAAAACTTTAGAATTATTCCAAAACTTGAACAAAAAACTACGACTACTTATCCTACAGATAAATTTGTTGATAAAGATGGAAAAGAACTTACGACTAACGATGGGAAAGTTTTGAATGTTGTAGAGAAAGAAGTAATTAAACCTTACTATCAAACTTTAGATATTCTTGAAAATAAATCAAGCCAATATGCTAAAATTGTGAATAATCAAGAGGCTGTTACGGTTTTTTTACAACCTAAACAAGACTCTGCCTATTGGGCTATTGAAATGACTTTTGCTTTTAGGTACAATGGGGATGGTGCTTCTAAAGAGTATCCTTACTACATAGAGTACAAACAAGCAAGTACTGAAAATAAAGAAGTTTTAAAAGAAACTCTTAAATCTTTCTTCCCAACAAAATATCAAGAACTTTATGATAAAATGATAGGATTATATGGTTCTCAAAATGTTTTTTCAGACAATAAGGTTTGGAAGTACGAAGGAACTTTAGAAGGAAGGAAATACTTTATTGCTGAAAATACTAATGGAAGTGTAAGTATTCAAATTGGAACTTTAAAATAATAATTTAAAAGATGTAGAACTTCTACATCTTTTTTTATGTAAAAAATTGATTTTGTAAAGGAGATAATTATAATATACATAAAATTTAATAATGGGGGTGAGAGAAATTATGAAAAGCCTCTTTAAAACAAAAATAGCAATATGTTTGTTGTTTGTTATGATTTTTACAAGTCTTAACCTTACTGGTTTTTTAGGTTCACTTAAAGAGGTACAGGCTAATGGTGTAAGTCCTTACACTATTCCGAAAATACAAGATCAAACTGGAGCAGAATATATTGTTGATTGGAGTTATGCAGCCACAACGATGAAAGAAGCGATAAATAAGAATACAAATCTTCAAGATAATTTAGTTCCTGTAAAAGTACAAAATAAAAGCAATCCTTCCGAAGTATTATGGGCTAATATTGATATATCTAAACTTCCAAATCTACCCGAATCTATATCTGCAAGTGGAAAAACATTAAAACTTAATGGATTTTTATTAGCGGGTAGAGGACTTGTTGCATATGGAGTACCAGAAGATGTGCCGGGAAATGAACTTAAAAACGATAAATACAGATATTTGGGATACAGCATAAACGGGGATAAATATACAAATCCTGATTTTCCACCTGATGCAGTAAGTGGAACCCATGCAAAGGATAAGAAATGGATAAAGCATCCATGGAATGATTCAAGAGTTCAATCAAGTAAATATGGAATAAGAAATCCTTCTCCAATTTATGTTGCAGGGCAATTTAGCACTATAGCAGGATGGCTTGAAAGGGCAATATGGCATGATGCTAGTGGAACTGTTTACTCCTATATAAAGGATGATGGAGTGATTAATAGAGGACAAAGCACAAGAACATATAGTACGTCAGAAATTCTTCATTATTTCCATGTAGAGGCTGAACCAACGGATTATACGAATGGAACTATAAGGGGATGGCATGATACACATGGTCCTTTATTTTATCAAACTTTTACGATTCCTGCACTTTATCAAATTGAACTTGTTCATATTATTCCGATTAGAGAAGGGGATTTTATTATTAAACATGAGGGAGAGGACTATACTGATGGTACAGTTATTAAATCTTTACCTTCAGGGACTCAAGCAGGTGTAACTGAATATCCTATAAATCTTGAATTAAAAGGAATAGATACCAATTTAGTACAAACTGTAGAGTGGTATCAATTCAATAGCCCTTCTGTAACAAATGGTTCTACATCATTTAGTCCGAGTTCTATAGGGAATGGAATAACGACTACGATTAACCGAAAGGGTTCAACAGCAGGGGCAATATATGCAATAGGAGCCATAATCAAATATAAAAATGGAACACAATATCCTGCCGGTACTGGAAATACATTAGGGGAAAAATATATACTCCATAAGGTCACTATTATAGAGCAAAATCAGGAAGCAGGAGAAGGTTCAGGAGAAATAGTATTTAATCCTAACAGTTCTTTTGATATAGGTGGTAATAGGTTAGGGTGGGTGAAATCTGATATTAATGTATCTGTCACTGTAACAGGGGAAACAACAAAGACCGCAAATGGTTCTGCATCTTGTCAATATAGTTATCAAAAAAGGCACGAACGAACGTATTGTTCTGACAGGGACGAGAATGGATCATGTACAGATTGGGATACTGAGGTGTGGTATACTACCGAATATGGAAATGCTTCAAGAGAATATACAGAAATATGGGAAATTAAAAGTCTAAAGGTTTGGGGAAGTGGAACTAATTTAGCAGGTTCATCGGTGAGGTTGCCTGAACAAACTATTAATGGAACTTCAGGCACTTATATTATTAGCCAAGAACTTTCAGCCATTCAACTACAAGCAGAAATTATAGAATGGCAACCTAAAAGTCAAAATTGGGGAAGTACGCAGCCACCTAATGATGGTAGTTGGACTGGAGGAAGTCCGCCAGTAGGTCGTACAAGTAAACCAACTGACAAATATTCTTCAAATTCAGGATTTTATTACCTAGACAAAACTAAACCTGTAATCGCTAGTGCCTCTCCAACAAGCCATAATTGGACAAATCAAACAGTAACAGTTCCAATTAGAATAACAGATAATTTATCTGGGCTTTGGAGAAACAGTAGTTTTTTTAGAGTGATTGATAAGAGTTATTATAATAGACCTATAGTAACTACTTATTATAATCACCGTTCAACGGATGATACTCAAACTGCTATTATGTCTCAAGATGGTATATATGAGATAGAGGTTGATGCAGAAGATACAGCACAAAATAAGATGACACAGGTTAAATATCGTGAATATCTTATTGATAAAACAAATCCATATGATGCAAGATTCTCTAGCGATAATAGAAGTTATATTGATGATGATTTAACAGTAACAGTAACAGTTGGAGATAATTTATCAGGAGTTGTAGAAACAAGATATGTGCTTAACAACAGTCCCTATAATAATTCAGGAATGAGGAATGTATCAGCAACAACACCTGAAAGACAAGAAGGATATAGTAACTTTAATGTGCATATAACTCAACCGGGTTCTTGGTGGATACATGTTTATCAAAAAGATAGAGCAGGTAATGAAACATGGTCAACATCTTCCGAGTATAGACTTGTAAGAATATCTGATCCTTGGATAGAGCCATCACAGATGAATAATAAGGTTCCAAGGGCAACAAGATTCGATATCTTAATAGATACTTACGGTTTAACGGAAGAAAGAGCAGATTATTCAATTATGAATATGGATTCACCTAAATGGATAGATGATGCTGTTGAAAGAAAAGTAAATGGTATATATTCAGCAAATAGTGGAAGAACATATGATTATATGAATTATTACTATGGAAAAGAGAAGGGTCCACAGGATTATGCAACCCCATCAACAGAAATTATGTGGTGGAAAGCATATATACCTCCTTATGGTACACCTGCAACATCAAACCGAGATGGTGGTAGATTAAGAAACCAAGAATATGTTGATGTTTATTTGACAGTAGGGGGATATTACCCAAGTGATACTCATACAAAAAAAGTATATTTTGATGTAATTCCTGAAACAAAGATAAAAACTGAAGTTATCAACAATCCTAAATAAAAATGGTGATAAAAAAGCATGTGAAATTTCACATGCTTTTTTAATAGTAGTAGGTTTATAATTTAATTATTATATGAATTTACACAAACAAAATTGATTTTGCTTTGTAGGCTATAGTATAATAGTAATAGAAATCTTCTTTAATTTATAAAAAGAAGGTAGTTGAATAATAACCACAGTGCGGTTCTGTGGGGGTTTGAGTGTTTATCCTCCTTTCTACAAAAGAAAATCCTCCTTTACAAGAGGTTGAAAGGAGGTGGGATTAATGGTTCTTTATTTAATGGTGTCCATAAGTACTCTACTTATTTTAATAATCATCTATTTGATGACTGCAAAGAGTGGCATTTATGCTGATAAGATAGAAATTAATGTTTGTAAAAACATATTTAAAATCAAAATCAGCAATAAAGAAAAATGCTCTGGCGAGACCGCTAAATCTCCAGAGCAACAGAACATGTAATTCACCTTTTTAAAAACACTCCAGAAGTCAAGGTATCCAAAATGCCTTGGCTTCTGTTTATATTATATCATATATCTTAAAAAAATAAACAATTTATATAAAAATATGTAGCATCTTTAGAAGTGCTTTAATTAGCACTTCCTTTTATGTTACATCTAATGCAATTTGTCTCACTTGTAACAACGGCTTTCCCTATTATTCTTCTAACATATAATACAAATATCTTTTAATAATTTATTTCCACATTCCCCACAAAAGTTCCCCAGATTCACTATTTTAACTCCACAAACTTTACATATGACTTTAAAGTTTAAATTAACTTTATACTTTATTATCAAAATCTCCCATTTAATTAATCAAAACTAACATTTGAAATACTATACTTCGTTTACCTTTAGAATTTCAAATATTTCAACAAACAATCTCATTTCTCATTGAGTCAAAGAATCCATATTATTTATATTTTGCTATTTGAAATATTAAAACTTGATTAAAACAAAAAACACCTGCAAGGTGTTTTTTTATTTGTAATATATTCATAATTTAAATTTATAAAAAAGGATGAGATTTTTTGACTTTAGATTTTCTTATCAGTAAAATGCTACAAAGTTTAGATAAGGGAGGTGCTTGAGATGGCCTTTAATTATTATGGCTTTTCTGACATAGGTAAGCAACTATCAGTTATGGAGGATTTTTTTGATGGATTTATTTTAAATAACAATGTGCTATTTATATGTGTTGCGGATGGATTAGGTGCTAAAAAAGGCACAGATGTTGCGTCCGTCATAGCCATTGATGAATTTAAAAAATATATGGAGAAAAACCTTCAGAGCGATAATATAAGCGAAATAGAAAAACATTCAAAGATAGCACTGTATTTGGCTAACAGAATGATCTATAACTATCGCAGAATTGACGAGGAGAAGTTCGGAAATTTCACAACAACTTTTACTGCTATTGCTATTAATAATAGAAAAGAAATTGTAATTATGCATGTAGGAAATACAAGGGTTTATTTATTCAGGGGTGGCAACTTAGTGCAAATGACAAAAGATGATACAGAGGCTATGACTTTATTAGAGCAGAGAAAGATTAAAGAAACGGATTATTCTATGCATCCAGATAGAAATGTACTTACTAAATTTTTAGGTATGCCAGATATGGATCCTTTTATTACAAAAGGAGTATTGCAGCAAGAAGATATCATTTTACTTTCAACTAATGGAATTTATGAAATGCTTGATAATGAGAAAATAACACAGATCCTAGTAAATACTGAATCTTCAAAACAGGCTTGCGAATGGCTTATTGAGGGAGCAAATGAAGTTGGAGGAGTAGACAATTCGGCAGTAGTTATAAGTTATATTAACTTTTAAAAAATTTGAAACCGGCTAGAGATTTATGCAAAATAGTATACCAAGTTAGATAAAAAATAATTTTTAATAATGTATTTTAAAATATACAGCAAAAAAACAAATATTGAGAGAGGTGATTTCATATGAAAAAAGCACTAAATATTATTGCAATGATCGTTCTTGTATTATCAATAGGTCTTTATTTTCTTATGACTCAAACCAACATCTTAGAGAAGAAGTTTGGGATGAAATTAAATAAGAAACAAGTGATTGTCGCATCCACGATGATTAATGAAGGAGATGCAATTACGCTAGATAACGTTAAAGAAATATTAGTAGATTCTGAACTTGTTTTAGTTAATCCAAAGGATAGTAAAGACACTAATTTTGTTAAAAAAAATTTGGATGAATTAGAGAAAACTCATTACGTGGCAACCCAAAAAATATATCCGGGAGAACAAGTTATTACAAGCAAGATCCAAACAAGAACCGAGGCAGATAACCCTAAAAAGTTAATGTATGCCATTACAGTTGACTACTTATCTACGGTGGGTTCTTCACTATATGCAGGTGATAGTCCTATTTTATGGCACTCATGGATAGAAAAAGTTGGTCAAGATGAAGTAAAACATACTGACAAGGTATTCAGTGTACCAGTGGAAATTCTTACTTTGAAAAATGGAGATGGAGAAATTATCAATACTGATAGAAGTCAACCTGCACAAATTCCAAGTGTCGCAATTATTAGAGTTGATGAAAATGATGTAAGGACTTTAGAAAAGGCTTTAGGAAAACCAAGCAATAAATTTTTCTTTGTGAAGCCAGTTCCAATTCTAAACTAAAAAAGGGGGTGTAACTATGGGGAAAATAATCACTTTATGGTCTCCTGCTAATCATACGGGAGTAACTACTACTGCAATTTTATTAGCAGAAAAAATATCAAAAGAGAAAACGGTATGTTTGATTGATATGGATTTAAATAATCCAGATACAACAATGTACCTTAATATAACAGATGCCGAGCATAATCTGGACAATCTGTTCCCATATATTGAAGGACATACGCTTACGGAAGAAATCTTTAAAATGAATCTAGTAAAAGTGAATGGTTTTGAATTACTTCAAGGTACGAAGAAAATAGATAAAGGGCCTACATTTGAAATAGAACTTTTGGAGCCAATTATTGATATGGCAAAGGAAATGTTTGATGTTGTTATTTTGAACACAAGAACTTCTTTAGATAATGCAGGTACATTTCTAAGTCTTAAAAAGGCTGACAGGCTTGTAATGGTGGTAAATCAAAATGCATTACACTTTAGAAAATTTATCGAAAAGTCCCAACTTATAGGAGCACTGCTAAGAGATTTGCTTGTAGTTGTTAATAAGTATGACAAAAACATAGTTTTATCACTAGAAAATATTACTGAAAACTTAAACACAGAAGTATATCCATTAAGCGATGTAGATCATGTGGTTATATCAAACAGCATTAACTCACAGGATCTTTTATTTGAAATATTCTCAAGTAAAAAAGCCAAAAAACATGAAGAAGAACTTGTAGTTATTAAAGATAAATTGCTAGTTGATCTAGGACTCAAGAAAGAAGAATTAGATGCAAAGAAAAAAGGGTTCTTCTTCAAGAAATAAGAAAAGGGGGTGAATCCTTATGTCCAAAATTTTTAATTTAGACAATCTAACGGATGGAAATTCTGTAGATACTCATACAGATCAAGTTCTAAGTTTAGATAAGGAAACATTTAATTTACAAAATAATGTATTTAATATAGATGCTCATTTATCAATCATTAATAATCACGAAAACTTAAATGTAGTAACTCTTATTGGTATGGATGAATATGAAAAGGTTACAAAAAGGGTAGTTGATGTATTAACTAATCCTAAAGGAACAAAAGAGGAAAAGATTCAACATAATAACTTACTTGCTAGATGTGCTAAAGGTAATAGAATGGCACAAAAACAAGTTAAGTCTCTTATAATTAAAGTTTTAACAGAAGAAAAGTTAATTGACTCTGCACTTATTATGAGTGCAGCAGACCGCATATATAAGGAGAATTACGGATTAGGGGAAATTCAAGAATTATATGATGATCCCCAAATTTCTGAAATATGGGTAAATGGTTATGATCATATTTGGATTGATAAAGGTGGAGTTAAAACAAGACTAAATAAGCGGTTTAAGAATGACCTTGATGTTGAGAGGGTTATTCAATTAATGCTTAGGTATGATAAAAAAAGTATTTCTCCTACAAATCCCAAGATAGAGTGTCGTATGGAAGATGGTTCTCGTCTTACAGTTATGATTCCTCCTACTGCTAAAAGACCTTATATTAACATTCGTAAGTTTGCATCATTTAAAATCACTACAGAGAACTATTTGAAATCAGGTGCTTTTAATGATGAAATGGCAGTATTACTTCAAAAGTTAGTAAAGGGAAGGGCAAATATGATTGTGTCAGGGGAGACTGCTTCTGGAAAAACAACTCTACTTAAATATTTAGTTCAATATATAAATCCAGATTATAGAATTGGTGTTATCGAATCTCATTTTGAGTTAAAAATAGATGAAACTTATCCTGAAAGAAATATTGTATCTGTTGAGGTACATGAAGAAGATCCAATAAATATATCTATGAAAGACTTATTTATATCTATGCTTCGTTTCTCTCCTGATGTAATTATAGTAGGAGAGGCTCGTTCAAACGAGGCTGAAGAAATGATTAAAGCATTTCGTAGAGGACATCAAGGTTCTATCGGAACAATTCACAGTTCATCTCCTAACCTTGCGATTGCAGATATTATGGACATGATAAACGAGGATGGTAAGGCTAGAAATGCGGAAATGCTACTCAAAAAGATTACTAATGCAGTAGATATTATTATTCAGTTAAGAAGATTTTCTGATGGCACAAGAAGAATTACCAAAATATCTGAAATTTGGGCTACGCCTGAAAATGAACTAGAATTTCGCTATGAGGTAAGAGATATTTATTCGTGGATTGTAGATTATAAACATCCTAATGATGGATATTTCAAAAGAGTAAATGAAATTAGTAAAGAACTTAAAGAAAAATTATTTTATTATGGTTTATCGGAAGAAGAATTAAAGAATCTATAGGGAGATTAACTTCTCCCTACCTTTTTTAAAATCAAGGGGGTGAAAATATATGAATTTTTTTCAAACTATAGATTGGACATCCAAATCGACACTAACCGTTATTTTCAACATTTTAATTGTAGGTAGTATTATTTTTTTAATTTCAAACTATTTAAAACAAATGCAAATGAAAAAGAAGGTTTCTCAAACACTAGTTTTAGTAAAATCATCTCAAAAAAAGAAAGATTTTATTGAGGAAATGATAATAAGAAACAAACATCTTAATAAATTGGCAATTGACTTAGAAGAAAAAATATCAATATGCGGATTTGAGGATACTACAGCATACGATATTGTAAAAAAATCATTTATTTATGCGGGGATAGGTACTGCCATCGGGATATTTATTCTTAATCCAGTTGCAGTTTTACTTTTCATGATTGTGGGTTTTGTAATTCCTATTATCGGTCTCAATGATAAAGTCGAATCTCAACTGAAAAAAATGGATAAGCAAATTTTAAAAGCAATTCAATCATTTCTCAATGAATATCAAAAAACTCAAAATATTGCAGAGATTTTAGAAGCAATTTGCCCTAAACTGGAGTATCCAATTAGAGCAGAATTTGAAAGACTTTTAAGACTTATCAATTCAGGTATGGATTTAGAAGATGCTTTGTATGACTTCGCAAAGCGAATGAGCAATGAGTGGATTTATTTATTTATAAATGCACTTGTTATTAATAAAGAAAATGGCTCTGACATTACAGATGTACTAATGAGAACAATTACTAAGATTTCAAATAGAGAAATTGTTCAAAGTGAAAAAGATATGGAGATATTTAGTGGAAAGATTCTTAATAGGATTTTGATGTTAACAGTTCCTGCTGCATTTGTTACGGTATTAATTTTAAGGCCAGAGGCTAAGGATCTATTTTTCCACACCACACAAGGTAAAATGGTAATTAATGCATCAGTAGTGCTTTGTATTATAAGTTTTATTATAAACAGAGTAACATCAAAAATGTAAAGAAAAGAGGTGTTTGACATGAGTGATGTTCTATTAACTTTCATCGTAGAGAATACAGGCTATATACTCCAAGTTTTTATTTATCTTTTTTTAGGTATATATCTTTTAACTATCCTTTGGCCAAAGAAAAAAGCATCTCTTGATGATCTATTTAATGAAGAAACATTAATTTTGACTAAAGAAGATAAGAAATATATGAAACTAGCACAGAACAAAATAATTGCATTATTAATTCCAAAGCCTGATTCAAATAGTTATAAAAAAACTTTAGTTAAGTTCTCTAAAATTGGTGGCTATGGTAAATATAAAAATTTAACCATATATTATGCCAAAAAAGCATATTTCACATTTTTAGCGATTGCAGGAGTATTGATTGCTAATATGTTACCTGCACTTCTGTTTCAACTGCAAATATATATGGAAGTCGAGAATCCACAAGTAATTAAATTGCCTATAGGTTTTATAATTTTCACTTTTATTATTCCACTTATTCTTTATATATACCCTGATCTTGAAATTAATTCTGCTGCTAATAAGCAAGAAACACAATTAAAAAAAGAATTAATATCATTAGGAATTTTTATTCACACTATGCTTGAAACAGGCAATAATGCCTATGATATTTTGACTCTTGTTAAGGAGATCAAGCCTGTATATAGGGAATATATAGAAGCAGCATTAAATGAATATTATGTTAATGTTCATTCTGCTTTGACCAATCTAAAGGATAAGGTGGGAATATATGAATTTGATATGATTGTCGATTCTTTAATATTTTCCTGCGAAACAGATAATAACTATGCATCAAAGTTCTTAGGAGAGTATTTAGATAGACTCGAAGAAACTACTAAGATTAATGATGAGAAGGGTAATAAGTTAAAACCATATATTCTTTTAGTATCTGCAATGCCTCCTCTTATTGCAGCCTTACTTATATGGTTCTATCCATGGATTACACAGGCTACAAGTAGTTTAATAAAAGGGGTATCTGGATTCTAATTAGTTTTAAAAGCAATTAAAACCTGTTAGATAAAAATAAAAATAATTATAAAAAATACTTGACATCATATGATATTAATTTTTATATTATCACTGTCGATGATGACAATCATAAATCAAAAGATAAAAACAAAATTACTTGACTTTGGAAAAGTAAATATAATATCCTAATAAAAATTTATATAGAAATTATTATACATTAAGAAAAGGAGTGGTTTTCATGAAAAAATTAATGAACAGAAAAGGATCATCTGAAATTGTATCTGTTGTGCTTTTAGTAGTTGTTATAGGTGGTTTAGCACTTGCAGTAACAGGAACTTTTTCAAAGCAAACAAATAGTTCTTTAAATGCAGGAATGACACAACAAACAAATCAATTAGGAACTAATTATCAAGATGCTGCAACTCAAAGAAACGCTACATCCCCAACATTACAATAATATAAATATTTGTTTAATGTTGAAATAAATTAAGATAGATAGAAGGGAGATGATTACATGAATAAATTATTCAATAGAAAAGGTTCTTCAGAAATGGTTTCAGTAATTTTATTAGTAGTTGTAATAGGAGGACTTGCACTTGCAGTAACAGGAACTTTTACAAAGCAATCTAAGCAAAGTTTTAGTTCTGGTATGACTACCCAAACTAATCAATTAACAAGCAACTTTAATGAGGCTATTCAAAATAAGAGTGCTGAAACTCCGGGATTAAGTGGATCAACTAACTAATTTATATAAAGATTAGATAAAGAAAGGGCTATAAACATTATTTCTTATTAAAGAAAAGATTCCTAGTCCTTTCAGTACATAACCCACAATATTAAGAGATAGGAGTTGATATTTATGAAATTTTCAAGAAAAGGAAGTAGTGAAATTATTGCTGTTGTATTACTTGTAGTTGTTATAGGAGGTTTATCCCTTGCAGTTTCAGGTTCAATCGCAAATCAAACAAGACAAAATACTGATGCAGGTTTAACTCATACAACTCAAAAATTTGAAGAAACATACAATAATATATCTTCACAGATTAAATAGTTTGGTGGTGATTGGCATGAAAAAACTAAGAAGAAAAGGTTTTATTATAACAGCAGAGTTGATATTACTTACAGTTATTATTTCTATCGCTGCTATACTAGTATTTTCAACAACGACAAAAACAATGCAGGATAACTTCGATACTGAAACTAAAACAAAATTGCAGAGAGATTTATGGACTAATCAATAATAGCACTATTTTCTTAGGTAAAAGAAGATAGTGCTTATTTTATTTAAAAGCACTTAATAACTTGAATACCCTATGCTATTTTAATAAAATAATTAAAATTTATGGCAGGAGGTGTCTTTATGAAACCATTTAACATGTTTAATAAAAAAGGCAACGTTCTTACTCTTGAGTTTGTCATTATAATTATAATTCTTACATTCTTTATTTTTTATCCATTTGCATTATATTCGGCTTACCAAACAAAAGACATTATTGCAGATGTAAAAGATAGAAGTTTACAACTTGTTGCAACTACAGGAGAGGTTACTCCTATTATAGTGGATTCGCTTGAAAAAGAATTAGAGTTTTATAATTTAAAACCAAACTCAAATCAAAGGATAATTATGGCTTTTTATAATATGACACAAGACAATGGAGAGTTCAATGATTCTACTTTATCTGCGGGGAAGAAAACAGTAGTTGAGTTCACTACCGATTCCAATGGAAGATTGAAAGGCAGAATTGTTCATGATAACATGTCAAAAGCATACAGGAAAGACTATGATATTATTAGAATGACACTAGAATATCCATCAGATAATTTCCTTAACTCTACATTAAGAATGATTGGGAAAAAACTTACAAATACGAATAATACTGGTGCTGAACTTGCATTTAAAACATCAGGATTTATTATGAGTGAATACAAAGACTAAAAATAAAGTGACTAGAAAATCTAGTCATTTTTTATTATAAATTAATATGTTCAAGACCCTTGTAGATTCATAATATGTAGAATACATAAAAGTAAAATACCAAGGATTATGCATGATATTAATTTATTATTTACTAAACTATTATAAATCCTATCTTTTAGCGAAAGATCTCTCTTATTTTCTGCTCCTTGAGTTTGTGGATCTTGGTTATCTAATGTAATATTTGATTGTTCAGTTGTCTTGTTTTCTGATTTACTTTCTTTTACAGATATTGTTTTGAGCAGTTCCTCATTATTTCCTCCATATCGAACTTCTTTCCCTTGAAGCAAAGCATCTATATCGGCAATTATTTTATCTCCAACTTCTTCAGGATGGTATCCTATATAATTATATTCTTCATTAATAAATGTTGATGGGATTTTTCCTCTTAGTTTTTCATGCATGTTAACTGAATCCATCATTTTGTCAAATACGGGTAAAATTTCGCTGTTATCTTTATCAAAAACCTTTATTGCTACTTGCTCTTTCGTGTATTTTTCATATATTCTTTTGGGTAAATCTTCTTCTAATTTTTTACAATATAGACACCAACTTGTGCCAAATATTGTTATTCTGACAGGTGCATTGCTGTACTCTTCGTCTGTAAATATAGGAATATTTTCAAACATATAAGGTTCTGATAATTTAACATTGTTTTTTTCTGCAAAAGCAGGAATTATTGCTGAAAGAATTGTGGCCAGAATTAGAATTATAGGTAATAATATTTTAAAAAGTTTTTTAAACTTAAATTTCTTCATAAGATAGTCTCCTTGTAATTTATTTTTATTTATAACATAACACACGTTTTTACTATACGAAGGCTGATTATTACAATAAAATCAAGGAATGTACCGAAGTGTTTTATTTTATCGCTTTAAAAATTGAATTACTTGAAATAAGTAATTAAAATATACTATCCTAATTAACAGACTAGTAATAAAGAAGGGAGGTATTCTTATGCGAAAAAAAAGAATGATGTTTTTTATAAGTTTTATATTGTTGATATCTGTTTTTTTGATAGTTCCAGTATATGCTGCTGAAAAAACAATATCGAACTCATTTACATTAAGGGATCCTTATTCAACTGGAACAATTTCTGTCCCAACAGGAATGAGTCCTGTATCATATTATTTCAATGTTTCATCAGTAAGTGGGCATAGCGGAAACGATTGGGGAAAAATTGAAGGATATAATCCATCAAGTAAACAATGGGAGGAAATAGATTATAGAACTACTCGGAATGGAATTACAATGAGTGGTAGTATTGTCAATGATGTGTATACGCAAATTAAGTTTACCTACTATGCAGATCATTGTATGTATGATATTGCAACTGTATCATACTCATTAACTGTGAGAGACTATGTTATTGTTCCTAAGAGTCCAACTTATTCTAATCATACAGAGAATTCGGTAAGAGCGACATGGGATACAAATGGCAATATAAGTGGTACTATATATACACTTTACAATGTTACCACAGGAAAAACTGTATATACAGGAACTAATAACTATTATATAGAGACAGGATTAAATACTAATGCTTATTACCAGTATAAAGTGATGGCGACTAATCCATCAGGAAGAACTTCTAGTTATTCTACTACATCAGGAACTTATACAGCAGCAAAACAGCCTATATCTCAAGGGTTTGATAATATTACAGAAAATAGTGTAAGGCTTAAATGGAGTTCAAATGGGAATCCATCTGGAACTATATATGAATGGAATGTAAAAAACACTAGTGGAACTATAATAACTAGTGGTTCAACTACCTCAACAGATGTTACAGCAACAGGGTTAAGTCGGGCTACTAACTATAAATTGTATGTTAGAGCAAAAAACCATTCAGGATTGGTTACATCATACACACATTTGGGAGATGCTTATACTATATCAACTCCAAGCAATCCAACTTATTCTAATACAACAGATAATTCTATAACTATTAGTTGGAGTGGTAATGGGAATCCTAGCGGAACCACATATGAATTGTATAATGTTACTACTAGACAAACTATTTATAATGGGCCAAATACATCGTATATTCAAAGTGGTCTTAATAGTAACACCCAATACCAATATAAAGTAAGGGCTAAAAATTCATCAAATAATTATTCGGAGTACTCAGGCACCACAAACAAATATACTTTGGCAAAACTCCCAATATCAGATGGCTTTTCTAATTTAGGTACATCAAGTGTTACTCTTAATTGGAACCACAATGAAAATCCAAGCAACACAGATTATCAATATGTAGTTCAAAGAGTAAGTGATGGGGTTTGGGTTGCAAGTGGGTGGGTAACAGGTACTAGTGTTAATGCAACTGGTTTATCACCAAATGTTGAATATAAATTTCTGGTTAAAGCAAAAAATAAAGAAAATATAGAAAACAGCACATTTACTTCATTAGGACAAACATACAGTCATGCAAACATTCCGACAAGTTTGACTTTAAGTAATCCTACTCAAAATTCAATGACAATTAGTTGGAACCCTAATGGAAACTCAAATGGTACTAAATATCAATTATTTAATATAAATAGTAATAAGGTTGTTTACGAAGGAACAAATACTTATTATACGGACACAGGACTAAATCCTGATACATTTTATCAATATAAAGTGAGAAGTATTAATGCTAATGATGTTGTAACAACTTATTCTACAACAACAGGTAAAGACACCCTTCCAAGCAATATTTCTTCTGATGGAATAGATTCAATTACGACTAATTCTATGAGGGGGAAGGTAAAAAGTACAAATAGTACTAATGGAACTGCTTACTATTATGAGATTGAAGAATATAATGGAGGACTCGTTGGGAATAGTGGTTGGATAAATAAGATATACCATAATTTCACTGGATTATCACCAAATAAAAAGTATGATATTTATGGTAGAGTTAAAAATAATTCTGGTCAATTAGATAGAATTTTTATTGGTGCATCAACTACATTGCCAAATACACCGGGAGTGACGTCATTAAAAAGTTCAAGTACAAGATTATCAAATCATCTAACATGGGATACTAGTGGCAATCCAAATTATACTGTTTATGAATTACATGTAAAACCTCTAAATGGTGGAACTTATTCGTTACTTTATAGCGGGACAAATAACTTCTATAATCATAATTCATCCACATGGAGTGGATATGTTTATAAAGTAAGAGCAAAAAATTTAGATGGTGAATATTCGCCATATAGTGCAGAATATATATATACTGATACAATAAAGCCAGTAGGGCAAAGTATTGTAATTAACGATAATGCACAATATACAAATAATAAAAGTGTTAATTTAACATTACTGGCAACTGATGATTTATCAGGAGTAGAATATATGAGATTTAAAACAGAGAACGGTAATTGGTCAAATTGGGTTCCTTATGATACGACTTATAATTATCAGATGGACAATGTTTATACACATCAAGGCACAAATAAAGTATATGTGGAATTTAAAGACAAAGCGGAAAACATAAGTGATCCTATTTATGACACTATTATCTATGATAATATAATGCCTATAGGAACATTGAAAACTGATAAAGAAAAAGTTACAGATAAAAATATTGAACTTGAAATCACTGCCTCTGATATAAATCCAACAAATGCTGATTTTATTTCTGGATTAGATAAGATTAGATTTAGAGAGATATATAGGGAAACAGTAGTGAAGGATTGGAGTTCATGGGAAAGGCCAGTGTATTCTAAAAGTTGGATTTTAAGTGATGGTGACGGTGCAAAAACAATAGAAATGGAAATAAGAGATAACGCAGGTAATACTAGAATAGTACAACTTACAATAGCACTTGATACATTATTTATTGATAGGGCCATATTTACTGACATAGTGAATCCACCGCTTAATAATCCTGAACTACCTACATCCGAACTTGTAAAGATTAAAAGGGGATATGAGTTTACATTTGTAGTTGAGACTAAAGGATTCCCTGATACTGCTACATGGTACTTTAACGAACAAAGTGGACTTATGGATACAATCGGAGATAATAAATTTAAGAAAACATTAATAATAGATGTAGATGCTGAACATATTAATAACACAGTATTGCCAATAGATATTACAGTTCATAGAAATAGTGATGGAGCAGAAAAGTATGCAACACTTAAAGTACACGTTGTAGGCACAGCAAGGGAAGATT
Source organism: Alkaliphilus sp. B6464 (assembly GCF_018141165.1). Taxonomy (NCBI): domain Bacteria; kingdom Bacillati; phylum Bacillota; class Clostridia; order Peptostreptococcales; family Natronincolaceae; genus Alkaliphilus; species Alkaliphilus sp. B6464. The sequence goes on along the minus strand of NZ_CP058558.1, from coordinate 206,535 downwards.
ATGATATTAACCTAACAAACTAAGATATAAGATAGCCGTAGAATTTTTGTTCTACGGTTATTTTTATGTGATAAAAAATTGAATTTTAAGTCTTAAATAACTATAATATGTTAAATTTCAAAAATGGGAGGTGGAAGTATGCGATTCATAAAAAGAAAAGGCTTAATCTCATTTATTGCACTGATAATGATTATTTTAAGTAGTTTATTTGTATTCTATTTTATGAATATGAATGACACTCATTCTTTGGGGCTTCATGTTAAACATGGGCTAGATAGGTCAACTAAGGCTTCTAGTGTTGTTGTAAATGAGGATGTTCTTGCAGAAGGTTCTTTTAAAATAGATGAAGATAAATCAAAAGAGATATTTGAAAAGTTAATTAATGTAAACTTAGGCACAGAAAATTTAATTAAATTAAGTCCTATAAAACAAAATAATGGAGTAAATTATGTGTTCCAATATAACGGCAATGAAACGACACCTTTTGATACATCAAGATTAGAGAAAACACCAAAAATGACTTATTTTGTTTTTAATGCTGATTCAAAACATGTATCAAATAAATCTGCTGATGTTGAAGATTTTATAAATAATATAAAACAAACATTAAACAGTGTTCAAATCAGCAATAATTCTACAGATGATAAATCAATTAAAGATTCCATTATGTCAGAGTTGGTTGCTAGAAATATGAGTGATATCCCAGTTAATAGGGATCCGAAAATTAAGGATACTCGTTCATTTACTTTGGCAGTCGCAGAAATTCCAATTAATACTTTTAATGGTAGTTTAAAAAAGATATATCGTTTTTCTACCTCGAGATTAAATAGTAAGGTGGATACACAACAAGATAATACAAAGGTAATAATCAATGGACTTAGAGGAGAATATTATAAGCATGAAATATTGACTGATTTATCAGGGGAACCTATGCCTCCTACTTCTAAAGGTGAAAAAATGGCTGAAAGAATAGATAAGGAAATAAACTTTCAATGGGGTTTATATGAACCACATCCAAATCTCGATAAAGATGGTTTTACTGTTGTTTGGACAGGGCTTGTAAAAGCACCAGAGACAGGAATAATCGACTTTAGAACAATCACTGATGATGGTGTAAGGCTTTGGGTGGATAACACTTTACTAATTGATAAGTGGGGGCAACAAGAAGGTGCTAAGGCTTGGACTGGAACAATATCTCTAACAAAAGACCAGTGGTATCCTATAAAAATGGAATACTATGAGAATACAGGTGAGGCGACAGCATATCTCCAATGGAGATATCAAGGAAGAACTGATTATTCTATTATTCCAAGTGCTTATTTATTGCCTTATTCATCAGATTATAGTGGAGATACACCTTATTATTCTAAGACTTTTACTATTAAGGAACCTCTAGGAATTAAAAGATTTGGAGAAATTCTTGAAGTTCCTATTATATTTGATGAAGGAAAAATGGTTAAAGATACAATAAATATGACTTTATTAGAAGGTACAGAAATGGTTCCATTTGTGATGGAGGATTTAGTAAAAACATCAACAGGACACATTAAGAAAGGTAAATTAGTTTTTGTTGATGATATTGAACCTAGTGAAGAAAAAGCATACAGTCTTATTTTCTCTGATGGAATCACTTATATACCGCCTGAAAGTGGAATAAACGTATCAAGTAATAGCACACATATTTCAGTATCTAATAATAATTTATACTCTCTTAAATTTAAAAAAGATTCAAGAGCAGGTTATTCACAGGCATATATTAATGGTAGCGGATATGATGCTATTGGAGAAAAGACTGATAAAAATTTCTATTTTTCCTCAAAAAATCAGGAGAGTGGATATACTGATTGGGGTTCGTTAAACAATTTTAAAATCTTAAAAGATAATGCTATTTATACAACAATTGAATATACGGTTAAAGATACGGCAAATGCATTAGAATACGATGTAATAGCGAGTTATTATAAAAACTCTCCAATAATTAAACATAAATTTAAAAATACAAACATTTCAAATCAAACACTATATTCTTATATTGGTGGACATGCACCTATGTTTGAAAGAACATCTCATATGGATGGCATTGGAGCGTGGGGAGTAAGTGGTACCTATCAAATTGTAGAGGGAAGCGACTATCAAGCATTACCTCATTCTTATTTAGCAACGGGTACTGCTTATTGGTCAAATCAAAACAACTATGAGATAGGGTTGCACACTAGAAATGGTGTAGCAATGGTAGATTCAATAGGAGATGTAAAATATGATGGTGGAAGAATAAATTTACATCATGACAGTGAACAGCAAGTTCTTCAACCTAACTCCTCTAGTAGTGAAAAAGAATTTTGGATGTCTGTGTCTCATAATGATTATTTAGGGGATGGAAAAGATGTTGCACAAAATATTACTTTAAGAATGGCTAACCCCACAACTCTTAAAACTCCAGATGTAGTTAATATATTAGATAAACCAGATAAACCTGTTATTGTGCCTTCTAAGGCAGGAGTTATATTGCCGGCTGAAATTATAACATTTGATATAAAAGATCAGTATGATCAAAATGGAAATCCTATTATTGATGTTCAATGGGAGGGCAAAACCCCTAATAATAGATATCGTGGAGGACTTCATACCATAAGGGCAAGAGTTAAAAATGGACTAGGTATGTGGAGTGATTGGGCTGAATATGATTTTGTAGTTAAATTTAAGGTGTTAGAAGTTTATCTGTTTGAACCACAATTACCCGCAGTAATTAATCAACTTGTTCCAAATCAAGTAGATGTTTATGGTATAAGTTTAAATAGTTTCAATAGTACTAAGCCATCTCTGGAACAGTATGATATGCTAATTTTTGGTTTCTCAAACAATTATGGACTTATAGACTTAAATGATGAAATGTATCAAAAGGTTGATAAGTATATAAATGAAGGCAGAGGGGTATTGTTCACACATGATACAATAAGCCATCATAGTAAGAACTTTAATAAGTTTGCACGATACTTTCAATTAGATCAAGGTACAGATGGAAAAACTCAAACTGCCATTCGTTGGGGATATAAATATCCTTCATATCCAACATTGAACCCTGAAGGCATTACTAAGGTTAAAGAGGGTTTACTGACCAAATATCCATTTTTAATTCCAGATATAATAGATGTTCAACCAACACATAGTCAATCATATGAGACAGGAGCAGATGTTTGGTTTGCAGCAGATCCTACAAGACCTCAAGAGACTTGGTTTGCGATAAGTAATAATAATGTAGTGTTTTTATCTTCAGGGCATCATACCTATAATTATGATGGAACAAAGGGTAGTCTATTAGTTAATGCACCAGATGATGAGAAGAAACTTATAATTAACACTATATTTTATACAAGCCAATTTAGAAAAAGTGAAATAATTGAAGAACCAAATGCTAAGATTTCCATTTCAGGCCCAAATGTACCGGGAGTATATTATAGGGGAGATACTTTAACTTTTAGTTTATATGATGCATTTTTACCAAATGGTGAACCAACATCATATGAATGGAAGTTAACAGAAAAATTTGGACAACATAGGACATTTACATTTGATAAATCAAATCCAACTTATAAAATAGATGCACCACCTAATATAATTCCTGAATATGAAATTTCAGTTCAATTTAAAGATGGTCTAAATGTTCCTTCTAATTGGATTACAGAAAGTTTTAAAATAGAGAACAGACCTCCATCTACACCAACCGTTGATGTAAATGATACCCATACTAGAGTAAATGATAAGTTTAGAGTATATCTAACACCTTCATCCATTGATCCCGATGGTGACACCATAACTTACGAGTGGGATGGTAAAGCAAGTGATGACCTATATCCAGTTGGAGAAAATGTGGTAAAGGTAAGAGCAAAAGACAGTCATGAAGCATACTCTGCATGGAAAACTGTGACCTTTGTAACTAATAGGGAACCAAATAATCCTATAATTACAGTAAAGCCAACAAGAACCGTATCTAGTGGTAAATTTTTTGTAAATATTTCAGCAAGTGCTACTGATCCTGATGGAGATTCAGTCACCATTGAATGGCAAGGAAGAGCCGTTAATGACTATTATGCAGTAGGTACACATACAATTAAGGCAAGAGCAAAAGATGTTTTCGGAGCATACTCTGATTGGGTTACAAAAACATTTACAGTGGTAAATAATCCACCAAGTCAGCCTGTAATTCATCAATCACCAACAGGAAATATATCTAATAGTCAGTATAAAACAATTACTGCTACTTCAAGTGATCCTGATGGAGATGCTGTAACATTCATTTGGACAGGAAGATTAGCAGAGACTAGCAGATATCCAATAGGGCGACATACTATTACTGTAAAAGCAAGAGATGCAGCAGGGCTAGAATCTCAACAGGCTGCAATAGTATTCTTTTCACTTGACCCTAGCGGTGGTGGTGGAATGACGTTGACGGATCCAGAGTCAAGAATCTATGAAAACGGTATTGAAGGCGGTCATATTTTAAAGTATACGTTTAATGTTCCATCTGTAAGTGGACATTCTGGTAGCGATTATGCATGGGTTAAAGGTTATAACCCAAGCACAAGACAATGGGAGCAAATTGAATATAAGACTACAAGTAATGGTATATTCTTAAATAATGGTGGAGGAACACTTCCAGTAGGTAAATATACTAAACTTGAATTCTTTTATTATGCATCACATTGTATGTATAACAAATCTAATATCACTTATACAGTGGAATATGGATTCTAATAAAAACTAGGGAAAATTCCCTAGTTTTTATTAATATAAAGAATTGAAATATAAAGAAAATATAAATTATAATATACATCATACATCAAATAATATAAAGGAGGGGTTTTGTATGGATATGATATTAAAACTTTCAAATAAAAGAAAGAAACAAAAGTTTACAGTTGTTGAGTTGATTATTTCGATCATTGTGTTAGGGTTATTAGCAGGATTAGCGGTTCCAAGATTTATAGGTGTTAAGAGAAATGCTGATGTTGCTTCGTTAATTATGGATATTGAAAGTCTTGAAAAAGCAATAGTAATATATGATTCTAATAAAAACTCTTTACCACTTGGAGAAAAAATAACACCGAATCAAAATTTACTTAAAGCAATAACTTCTATTGGAGATTCAGGTGAAGAACTTTATAAAATCAATTTGGAGCAAAGCAAAGAATATCATACTAATTTAAAGCATGGCTATGATAAAGATTCAGAAGATTACTTTGTATATTCAAAAGAAAGCAATAGAGTATTTTATGCGGGAGGCTTAATGGATGAATATGGAGAGTTGGTTTTTTCTTCTGTTAATGGAGAAATTAGAAATGTTAAGGTTGCAGATAAAATGCTGTCTATGACTAGAAATAATATAATGAAAGGTTCAAACACATTGATGACTGGAGAAGTTCCTGCGAATGAGACAATAAAAGTTCTAGTAAATAATTCAGAAATTCCAGTTGAATATGAAAATATTGCTTATGCAAAACATATGGATAACATATATGCTGCTAAGAGTCAATTTAAAACATTTAAATCAGAATTAATAGTGGAAAGAGATAAGGTTAATACTATTGAAGTAAAAACTGCAAAGGAAAGTAAAATATTTAATGTAGAATGGGTCAATCAGGCTCCACAAAGACCTACTATTGCTATGAATGTAACAGGCAGAATTGTAAACGGTCTTTATGAAATTATATTAGGGGCTTCATCTATAGATCCTGATGGAGACCAACTAAGATATGAATGGGTTGGAAAAAGTGAAAATGATTTGTACACCCAAGGAACACATACAGTAAAGGTAAGAGCAATAGATAATTTTGGAAAAGCATCTGAATGGACAACTAAAACATTTGACACTAAAGATCCAATGAAGGCAATATTTGATGATTGGAATAATTATATTAAAACAGATTCTAAATCAGGGGAGTGGAAATACAATTCAACTAGCAAGTCTATATATTCTACTAAAAATGTTGGATGGACAGGGTTTTGGAATCCAGAGGATGTTAATTTAAAAGATTATAAAGTTAATGTATCAATGGCAGTAACTCCTAATGCGGGTGATGACGATAATATTGGAATGGCTTTTAGGATGCAAGATTTAAATAATATGTACATATTTGCTTTTAGCAAAGGTACAGATTCACATATTTATATAACTGGTTTATATAAAGTAACTAATGGTGTGGTTAAAAAACTTGTTGATTATTCATCTTGGAGATGGAACTTTAATATATGGTATAATATGAAATTTGAAGTTGTGGGAAATAATATAAAAATATATAATGGAGAAAATTTGATTATTGATTATACAGACAATGATAATCCATTTTTAACAGGAGGTTATGGTCCATTTACTATAAGTCAACAGAATGGTACATTTAAAAATATTTCTGTAAGTATAATAAATGATTAATATAAAAAGGACTAGGTTTCTAGTCCTTTTTATATTAAACAATTACTTTTTACATAAACTTCTGCATTTTGAATTTCAAGAGGTTTTAGTTTTGGTAATGATTCTAGTATTTCTATTATTAAATCAATTTTATTCATTTCTATTCCTCGTTCATACAGTTCTCTATTTAATAAATCTAAATACTTTATTCTATGTCTATAAATTAGGTTATTTACTTGCTTTATTTTTATATATTCTTTAGTATCTATATACTTTCTTAAATGAGGGCATAGAGTAACCCTGCATATAAAGGGTCTTGCATAAACAGGCAAAGAGCATCCCTTATCTTTTTCAAAGAAAATACATACTTTATTCTCTCTATTCTCATTATTATTTATCTTATTTGCAGAGAAATATATAACATTTAGATCTGCATCAATTATATATGGATGTTTAGATATTATATCAATAAAAATAGATTTATCTCTATCAATTATATTTTTTATATCATAAAGATCTAATTCTACATCATACCAACAGCAGCCACGTTTAGGCACATTTTTTTCTCTTTTTCCACAAGGTAAGTTACAGTTGGCACAACCTGTATATTTAATAACGGGAATTTCTTTTTCAGTTGTAATCAATATTTTATTCATGTATATCACTCCTTTAAAGAAAATGATATAGAACCTTTTTTAATATTATCAAGCATAATTTTTATGTGTTATTTTAAAAATAGTATTTTAAAATTGAGGTGAAATGATGGAAAGTTTATTACAAGAAAAAATAGTAGATGAATTAAAATATATGTATAACAAATCATCCGAACATGAAACGATGATGATATTTTTTATTAGATATATGATTTATTTTAATAATAAAAAAATAGATACAAAAAATTTGATTGAATTTTTAATAAGAGAATTAAATATGCCAAATCAAAATGGCTTCCATTTTTATGATACAAAAATATATAAAAGGTTTTTTCAAGGAACTTATAGCCTTGAGAATATAGTAGATGATTTTTCATTTAGGCATCTTGAAATGATTGCTACAAATTTAAAAGGGCAGAAAGTTGTCAAGAAAGAAATTTTAAAAGAATTCTTTGGAAAATATAAAGTTATTACAGAACAAAAATTTAAATATGAAAAGAAAACACATCCTTACTATCAATTCAGATATAAACATTTTATGCTTTTTCTATTATATAATGATTTTGAGATAATGGCCGTAAATTCTCCAAGAATGATAGAGGGGGTAACGTATCCTTTAGACCATAATGATTTTGCACTTACAATAGATGAATATTATTGCAGATATGAAGATATATATAATGCTGAAAATGAAAAATCAACAGAAAAAGAGGTAGAGGATTATATAGTAAACAACAGAGGTGTATTAGAAGGTTTTAAGGTTCTTAAAAGACAATATGAAATAGATAGTGGTATTATTGATTTGCTATGTGAAGATGAACAAAAAAACAAGGTGGTAGTTGAGTTAAAGGCAAATAGCAGACCAAAAGATTTAACATGGCAACTTAATGCATATACAAAAGATGTAAAAAAGATATTTAAAGATGATAATATCAGAAAGGTTGCGGTTACACCTATGTTAGATAAACCTATTATAGATGAATTGAAAGAAATTGATGCTGAACTCTACTATTTTGAGAAAAGATACGATAAATTTACATTCATAAAACAATTTTAGTATATGATTATGAAATTATCAGATTATATTTGCTCAAAGAGGCTGGTTTCCTAGCCTCTTTAATTTTTATTTGAGATGTGGAAACATTTTTTAATAAAGTATAAAAACTTTATATGAAAAAGGTGATAAATATGAAAGCATATATTGCAATATTAATTATAATTTTTATGCTTTGGGCTGCCCTTTTTACTAATAGTAATCGAACTCTTGTGTCAAATACCTCCAGAATACATGATGACGCTATGATGATTGAAGATGAACAATATAAAAATCTTCTGAAGGAAAGAATTAGATTATTAGAAAGTAAAAAACCTATAAATATGTCCATTATCACTTTAAAGGAGTGTGGTATAAGGGAATCTGAATTTTTTCTTGATAACATGGAATTAGAATTGCAAATAGGTAAGACAAAAGACAAGAGGATATTAATTATTATATTTGAAAAAGATAATAAAGTTATTATATGGATAGATGATATTTTTAAGAAGTATTTTAACGGATTGAAAATAAAGTACCTTGAAAATGAGATTAAAAAAGGAATAAATGAGGAGATTTTAGAAGAAAAGATTTATCATGTCGTTAATAAAACATATCAATATTTAACTGATTATAATTTAGTTAGTGTATTTACCTACAGGGTTACATCATTTTTTAATGATATATTTATTAAATACGGTGCTCCGATAAAGAGAAAAACGGTTCCTAAGAATTACATTCATTTTAATAAACTAAAGGAAATAGAAAGGGCGATAAAATAAATTAAGGTGAGATTGACTCACCTTTTTTTATTTTATTTCTTCTATAATAACGTCTCCATAATTCCACTTATTTTCTATTTCATTATTTGTAAATATAAAGTTTGATTTTTCTTCAGTATAAAGTTTCCCATTTACCTCTAAACTACAAATAGAATTTGTTAGGTTTACAATTTTTAAAATATCCTTAAATATTCCTTTTTGATTGTTCATTTCACCACTTATGAACTGAACCTCTTGTTGTTTAAATATCATAGATAGAAAACCTCCCTATGTAAATATAATAATTAAATTATAACAGATATTTTTAAAATTTGAATGTTTGAAATAGAAATTAAGAATATTTGACTTTATAAATTTAAATATGGTATATTCTAATACATAATAATGATAATAAGGAATTTTGGCATAATGAAGTATAAAGCGAGGGATGTTAGGTGACTAAAAAGTTAATTTCAATAAATTATGCTTTAAGTGTTTTGAATAAAGTAGAAGATAATAATATAAATAAGGTTGATATAGAAAAACAAATTGAAAGAAAGATGAAGGAAATACATTTTTCATCAGAAGATACCGTTTATTTTACAAAAGAATTTCCTTGTGAGAAAACATGGACAAACTACTTAATTATTGGAACTGCTAAAAAGAAAAATAATACAATAGAAGTATTTATTACTGATTTAGGGTTTCTGAACAAGAGAGTTAGTTTTGATAAAGATTCTAAAATATACACATTGGAGTCTAAAGAGGATGGGATTTCCATACCAGAGTTTATTGAACAACTTAAAATGCGAAAATATGATAAGGATTGAAGATATTTTTCTTCATCCTTATTTTTAAAAAAAAGACTTGAAAAGTAAAAATATGATTCTCTAAAATCTCTTTACATAATTATATTAGGTTTTTATTTATTTAAGGAGGAGAATACATAATGAAAAAGGAAAAAGTTTTTGTTAATGTTTTAGGTTGGGAATTTAAAATGGTGATGACAAATAGAGCATATGATACATGTCCGTCAATTGCTGAAAATTCAGAGAGTGATGATTTATTTGTTCTTAATAATCTCAAATTGTTCTTAGAAAATGCTAAGTCAGTTGATTTAGAGGGAATTAAAGCAAATCAAAGATTCATCATTAATAATGGAATTTATGCTGCTGAACTTGTAATAGGCACTGAAATTGTTGTCACAAAATTTATTGAACAAAATCAGTTACAGAGATATATAAACAAATACAGTACAACAGTATTTAACTTAAATTCAAAAGATTTAGCAATATAACCAGAAAACTCTAGGCTAACCACCTAGAGTTCTTTTTTATTAATTAATCTTTTGGAACATTCATTGATGAATTATCAATGACATCTGACTTAGGATCATCTTTAGGTTTAATAATATCTATACCTTTACTGCTTGGATTATCAGAACCATTATCTTGTGTAGGGATATTAGAACTTTCTCCTTGCTCTGCCTCTATCATATCTGTATTTTCTTCAGGAATTAATGAATTCATAAGTTGTTGTTCTGGACTCTCCAATTGAGCATTTAAACCCAATGCATCACCATGAATGTCATTAAGATTAGAGTTTGTAAAATCATCAAAAATAGAAATTGCATTTTCAGTAGGATCCATACCTACCATATAAATATCCATTGGTATTTCTGCAACGGAATTACTAAAAAAATCATTAAAATCTTTAGACCAATCTCCATCAAAAATAGCCTGTGAGAATTCTAGTTCTTGCCCTATATCCATAAAGGCATCTAGTCCTATGTTTCCATCTAGGGAAACATCCCCTAAATAATCGTGAAAAAACATAGGATTATTTAAAAAGTCATCAATCGTATTATTATAAGCAGCACTATCAGAAATAAATTCACTGCTCTCCATTCCCATATATACTTGATCTAGTACCATTTGCATAGATTGATCCATCATAATGTTATCCATTCCAATATCAAAATTCATATTAGCATATACTACGTTTGTAGGGAAAAGTACCATAGCAAGGGTTACAGCATATACAATAATTCTTTTTTTCATAAAAACACCTCCAAAATTAGATTTTATGTATTATAGACTCTATTACTTATCTACTTCAAGTTGTAAAAAGTAAAAACACTATCATTTTGATTGATAGTGTCTTTACTTAATTAATTTAAACTTCGGATAATATTTGAAAGTTGCTTTCCCTAATATATCGCTCCTAGAAACATATTTATTTTTCCAAAAGCGAGAATCCTGAGAATCATTCCTGTTATCGCCTAACATAAAATATTTATTAATTGGTACTTTGTAAGGACCAAATTCTCCTTGGATTATTTCATTAACATATGGTTCATCTATAACTTCTTCATTTATATATACTTTACCATTATTAATATAAATTTCATCATTAGGAAGACCTATAATCCTTTTAACAAACAGAATTTTTTCGTCATCAGGATATTTAAAAATTACTACATCACCCCTTTGAGGAGTTGATATAAAATAAGACATTCGACTTGCGATAACACGATCATTAGGCATAATAGTTCCGATCATAGAACCAGTTGGCACTGATGCATTAACTATAAAGTAATTGTTTAATAAGAACACTATGCTTAGTGCCAATAGGGTTAATCGAATCCATTCAAATATTTCTTTTTTATTAATCCACTTGTATTGTTCATTTTTATGGTTGGCAACTTCAAAAACATTATCTTTCATGCCAGTACCTCCCTTGCTAGTATTCAAAAGTGATTTTTTTAAACTTTACTAATTCTTTATCATATTCCATTATATCTATTATATAAAAATTATCTATGATTTTCATAGCGATTTCAAGTTCAAGTTCATCAACCTTTTTTGGCAAACTGAAACAAATCTTATTTTTTCTTCTAAAGTTTATAAAATATTTATATATATCGTTCTTATTGTCAAAAGAATCATGCAGTTTTTTTGGTATTTTAACTTCGGTAGGAAGGGAATTCACAAAGAATCTATATCTTTCGATTCTGTGATGTATTTGTGATATTACTTCATCTGAATTATTTTCTTTTAAAGTTTTTTCATATTTACCAGTTTCAATTTCTTGTTTTGTAATTAGAAAGTCATCTATCAGTTTGAGTCTTGATTTGTAATTATATGTCCCACTTTTTTTATTAAGTGTGTTTCTTTTAAATTTTGAAATAGATTTTAGAAAATCCAATGAAGGCTCTTTTGCCATAATAAACACCTCTTTCATTAGTTTTTATATATTTTAAATAAAATAATGAGAAAATCAATTTTTAAAGAACTTAAATGTGTAAATAGCAAATAAAAGGAACAAGAATTCTTGTTCCTTTTGTAAGATTAATCTTTTCCTATTAAAATCATAAAATCTTGATATAGGAGATAAGTAGTTAATAGGCTAAATGGAATTTTCCAATACTGCTCTACTAAAGGAACATTTTCACGTCCATATAAGAGCATCATATAAAAAACCACTAAAGCACCAATATTCGATACAATAATTCTAAAGATTCGTTGACCTAAAGTTTCCACGTAGATTTCACCTGCCTTATGTTATTAATATTTTGCACAATCATATATCTATAATTTGATACATCTAGGAAACAGAATTCTTTAAGAGTAGAAATTTATATTAAAAAATAAAAAATTGCCTCCTTTTATACTTATAAAAAACAATTATTGTCATAGCATTTAGATTTTAATAAATAGCGGGAAAGGGTTTCAAGTATAAAATAAAATTATATATATTTTTGATTATTATGTATTAAATCTTTATAATTCTTGAGTAGAGAGGGGGGATTGAAGTGAAAAAAATTATTAAATATGTTTTGATAATGTGTATACTATTTAATTTAGCAGGTAGCACTACAACATTTGCAGCAAATAAGAGTGAAGAAATGATAAAGACCTTTTACAATTCTGTTACATCAGAAGGAGGGTATATTAATTATGTAATAGGTATAGTTGAAAATAAAAATGGTACTTATTCTTTAAATTTATTTATTAAAGAAAACATTACTGGTATTGAGTTAGGTTTTTTTGCAAGTCCATCTATTATGAAAAGTTTAGAAGATACAGATATACAATATGAACCTTATGTGGAAAATAAATTTTTCTATATAAAGGGAGAAAAAATATATAGTTCATTAAATGAAATATCTGTTGATTTGGTTCAGTTTTCATTTATTGAATTGGTTCAGATAGATAATTTTATTATGGGATCTGCTGATTTAACTATATGGGATAATTTAATGAAAAACAATAAATTAATAGATAGTATATATTCTACTAATCGTTATGTTTTTTCATATAGACCTCTTAAAATTAGCCATGGAAATTATACTGGAATTAATAATGGAGAGTATGTTTGGATATTAGAAAATGGAAAGAAAAATGATATTATAATAGAAACGAAAAACAGTAGAAGTTCCATGACCACTATAATTATCTTAGGGATATTAGTATTAGGTGGAGGATTATTTTTTATTTTAGGTGGTTCAATTAATTTAAATAAGATTAAAATGAGCAGAGATAAGAAAAAAAATAATAGTCAATATGGAGACAATTATTATGACGATTATTATGATGATTATAACGACTATTAGAAACTAAAAACAGTCGCTAATATGTATTGTCTATTAGTTAGAATATATACTAAAAGATAAAAATAACACCTTGAGGTAATCTCAAGGTGTTAAAATAACATTATTTATTAATAATTTTTCTAACTACCTTTACTAATTCACCAAAAATGATGATAGTAGAGGAGAAGCCAACAATTCTAATCCATGTTACTAAATCAAGAGGTACAGTTTTAAATATTGAACCTCCAAATTGAGTTACGGCTACTTGAATTAAAAATGTAGCAAAGATAGTTACTAGCATTATCTTATTATGGAATAAGTTTTTAAATACACTATCTGTACCAAATTCTCTTGAGTTAAATGCATTAAAAATTTGAAACATAACAAATGTAGTAAAGGTTATAGTTAATTGTTGAGTTTCATTTGATGGGTCTCCAAATGGTCTGGCCACAAGTAAGAATATTAACATACCAACCATAAATAATCCATGTAAAATAATTCTTGAAAGCATATCTTTTGTTACAATACTCGCATCTCTTTTTATAGGCTCTTTCTTCATTAAGTGTTTTCTAGGTGGTTCTAAGCCAAGAGTTAAAGCAGGAGGTCCATCCATTACAATATTAACCCATAATAGTTCAAGTGCAGTAAATGGCATTGGAAAACCAAATATCTCTGCTAAAAAGGCAGTTAAGAAAGCAACCACATTTACTGTTAATTGAAATTGAATGAATCTTTGAAAATTCTCGTAAATACCTCTACCCCAAAATATAGATGTTACTATTGATGAAAAAGAATCGTCAAGAAGTACAATATCAGCAGCCTCTTTAGATACTTCTGTACCTGCAATACCCATTGCAATACCGCAATCTGCTTTTTTAAGAGCAGGGGCATCATTAATACCATCACCAGTTACGGCTACAACATCACCTTTTTTCTTTAAAACATCTACGATTCTCTGTTTTGTCATTGGTTTACTTCTAGCGATAACTTTAATTCTATCAATTATATTAAGTAATTCTTCATCTGACATATCTTCGATTTCATGAGCCTCTAATACTAGAGCATCAGCATCTAAGATCTCTAATTCATTAGCAATTGCTGTTGCAGTAACCTTATTATCTCCAGTAAGGATTTTAAGATCAACACCTGCTGCACGAGATTCTCTTACAGCATCATAAACTTCTTTTCTAAGAGGATCAGCAATTCCAACAAAACCATCAAATATAAATTCATCTTCAATTTTTATTTGTTCATTTAACCAGTCCATTTCAGCGACTTCCCTATGTGCAAACCCAAGAACCCTCTTTGCTTGAGATTGTAACTTTTCTATCTCTGAAACAAGTTCTACCTTAATTTCATCTGTTAAATTCATTATTTGTCCATTTATTGCAACTTTAGTACATAAGTCTAAGATTTTTTCAGATGCTCCTTTAGTATATACTGTAAATGTTTCTCCATTTTTAATAACAGTAGACATCATTTTTCTATCTGAACTAAATGCATATTGATAAGCGACTTCTGCATTATGTCTTAAATCTTCATAATTACTAATGACTTCCTTATCATTTAAATATTTAGAGCATTTGCTTTCACATAATGTTCCTTCTTTCATATAATTAATGCACTTAGTAGGGGAAAGAGAACATATTGTTTTAGTAAAAGCCTCAAGTAATGAACATTCAGTGGCATTTCCAATAAATTCGTGTTTCTCATCTTTTATTTGTAAATTTGCAGTAGAGTTAATGGCAAAGTTTTCAATCATGTGACCTGATTGTAATTGGTCAGGTTTTATTAATTTACCATTACTATATATATCTACAACAGTCATTTTATTTTCTGTTAATGTACCAGTTTTATCAGAACAGATTACATTAATACTTCCAACAGTTTCACATGCAATCAATTTCTTAACAAGAGAATTGTTTTTAGCCATTTTTTGCATATTAAGTGATAAAGTCATAGAAATCATTGTCGGAAGTCCTTCTGGTACAGCAGCAACGATTAATGTTATGGATACTATAAAGGCATTTATAACTTCAGGAGCAGTAATACCTTCACCATTCATCATTTTAATAATCTTAATAACAAAAATAATACCTGCTGCAAAAGTACCAATTAAAGAGATTTTCTTTCCAAGATCGCCCAACTTTTCCTGAAGTGGAGTTTCATCTTCTTCTGAATCCTTTAATCCTTCTGCAATTCTACCCATTTCAGTATCGTCACCAACACTAGTAACAATCATAGTACCTTTTCCTTCTGTTACAAATGTCCCACCGAAAACCATATTTTTTCTTTCGCCAAGTGGAGTTTTGTCGTCATCCAATACTAATTCAGCATTTTTCTTTACATCATCGGATTCGCCAGTTAGCATAGATTCATTAATTTTAAGATTAAATGCTTCTATTAATCTCCCATCAGCAGGAGCCTTATCTCCAGTTTCTAAAAAAACAATATCTCCAACTACTAATTCTCTTTTTAATAAGTAAATTATTTTTCTATCCCTAAGTACTTTTACTTTAATATTATCATTAATTTGATTTAAAGTTTCAAAAGCCTTTTGAGATTTGCCTTCCATAGTCATTGCAATGGTAGTAGAGAGCATAACTGCTAATAATATAGCAATACTTTCTATGAAATCACTGTGTTGATTTGAATAATGAAGGTATACATTTGTTGATAAAGAAATAAAAGTCGCAACTAATAAAATTAAAATCATAGGATCCTTTAGATTATCTAAAAGTCTAGTAAAGAAACTTTCCTTTTTAGGAGGAGTAAACTCATTATATCCATATTTCTTTCTGCTTTCTTCAACTTGCTTGTTATTTAAGCCAGTTCCTTTTGATACACCCAAAGTTGACAATATTTCTTCATAAGATTTTTTGAATGAATTATTCATTCTTTCATCATCCTTTCTTACTTTCTTGATTTGTGTTTTTAACATAACACACGTTTTTTTAAACGTAATTGTAAAATAATTTTTTATTATTTTAAAAATACAAAAACCCCTCCTCAAAGATAGAGGAGAGGTTTATTAAGTTAATTAACCTAAGAAATTCTTTAAAGCACCTTTTACCATATTTTCCATGCCATTTCCTTGGCTTTGACTACCGAATTGACCTTGACTACCAATCTGCTCTCCACCAAATTGTTGTCCCATTTGTTGGAACCCATTTTGAGTGTTTTGGAAAGCAGAGTTTTGCATTTCAGGCTGATATCTCTTATCGTCAATGGCTAATTTAAAACCACTTTCCCTTTCATAAGGCTGAATAACAACTTTATGTCCCGGTTGTTTAAATTCAAGAGCATAAGATTCGCCTGAAGTTTGTCCAATCAACATTTTAAAACTCATATGTGCTTTTAATGTCGGATCTGGACCAGTCCAAGCAACTATTGCATCAGGATCTACAACGCATGGAGTATCAAGAATGATAGGGTTTCCATTTGTCATAATAGCAACTTGTGAACCCTGTCCTTGTCCAGTTATTTTTGAAGTAAATAGGCCTTTTTGCGATACAGTTCCTAACGCAAAGAAATTAATACCATACTTACATCCATCTGTAAGTGCAAGTAAGTTTTCACTCTCTACACTAATTGATTCTCCATTATTTAATCCAACAACAGTAACATGTTGAGCCAAGTCCGCAAGATATAGAATTCCTTGACCTTGTACTTTCATAAGTTCAAGATTTTCACCAGTTAACTTTCTACCCATATGTCTTGCTGCCATTGCCATTACATTTCCACCATTAGGGTCAAGCAAAACTTTATCAAATTTAAAGCGTCCTTGATATCCAACCATAGAGCCTTTTTTTGCATATAAAACGCCTTGTTGTTGTGCTTGTGCTAAACATGAAAGTTCGTTATGAACTGCTAATCTAAACATAGAAATCACTCCTATTCGATTTATTATTAGTTATATATTTGTTTTTTTAAAATCACAAAATTAAACTTGTATTTTAGGATATATTAACCCCAAACCTTCTACATAAATGAAACAATTCTTCTTGGGTTCCTTGTCCTAATGCCTTAAACTGCCAATCGTTACCTATTCTAATCATTTCTCCTACAATTAGAGAAGTTGAACCGGAATAATTTGAAGTCAAATCGTATCGAATAACTTCAATACCTGTATCCCTGTTTACAACTCGTATATATGCATTATTGATTTGTCCAAAATGTTGATCTCTTATATTTGCATCATGAATGGTTACTGTAAATAGAAGTCTCTGTACTTGTGGTGAGATTCTTAGTAAATCTATTAATACAGATTCATCATCACCTTCACCTTGTCCATTTCTATTGTCGCCAGTATGACGAACAGCACCATCAGGACTCAGGGGTTGATTATAGAATATAAAGTGTCCATCACTTATTACTCGTTGATTAGGATTTAGTGAATCAAATATAAACACCTGAACATCTAAATCGTGATCAAAATTATTTCCCCTACTACCGTATGCATTGTTCATTTTGTGAGTATTAACATCCCATCCAAGCCCTACAAGCAAATTTTTTAAATTTACATCTATCTTAGAAAGACTAATGCTTTGGTCTTTAGTTAGCGATAATCCTCTCCCTTTAGATAGATAAGGAGACATTCCATAACTATCCATGGCAGGTTGATTGTATTGTGTATATTGTGGTTCTCCAAAGCCCTGATTACTATTTGGATTGTTAAAGCCCTGTTGAGGGATATTTGTTTGATAATCTATATGCCCATTAGGGGCATATAGATTGGTTGGACTTCTTAATCCGAAGTTATTAGGGGAAGTTGGAGTATTACCTCTACTAAAATCAGCCATAGTAAAACCTCCCTTTTGTTAAGTTAATTCTTGGTGTTTCAAAATCACTAGAACTATTGTTGATATTCCTACGTCGATAGGAATCTAAAATAATTTATTAGGTATTCTGTACAATTAGTTGTGTTTCAAAGATGTAGGCGAATTGCTTAATAAAAATTTTATAACTAACCAACATTTACACCATATCTTTGACAAAGATTGACAAGTTCTTCTTGGGTGCCGTCACCTAATGCTATAAAGTTCCAACATGTATTATCTCTAACAAGTTTTGCAAAGATTAAAGATGTTGCACCTGCATAATTCCCTGATAAATCATATCTAGCAATTTGATTTCCAGTATCCTTGTTTACAAGTCTAATGAAGGCATTTTGAACATTCCCAAAACTTTGACCTTTTGCCCTTGCATTATCAATAGTAATAGTAAATAAAATTTCATTTATTTGAGGGGATACGAGATCTAGTGTGATATCCATTGTTTCATCATCACCTTCACCTTGACCATTTCTGTTATCTCCAGAATGTCTAACCGAGCCATCTGGACTAACTGATTGATTGTAGAAAACAAAATGAGCATCACTTAAAACTCTGCCATCTTGACCTAACATCCATGCTTGAATATCTAAGTCATAAGCAGAACCCATTGTATTTACATCCCATCCTGCACCAACCATTACATTCTTTAGAGACGGATCCACTTTAGAAAGACTTATGCCTGAATTTTTGGAGAGAGAAACACCGCCACCTTTAGCAAGAGAAATTCCTGCTCCAAAGTTTAATGGTCCTCCTAGATTTTCTTGTGGCACTACATGAGTTTGCATTTGCGGTTGATTATTACCAAGTCCTAACCCTAAGCCTAACCCATTGTTGTTTTGTTGCTGATTTGCTCCTGAACTAAAATCCATAATAATTCCTCCTTTAAATTTTCTTATTACCTACAAGATGTAATTCTGAAGATATAAGATTACTCTTTGGGCGATAGATTTATATATTATTAAGTAAAATACTCTGTTTCAAGTATTTGCTTTTTTAACATAACACACGATTTTCATAAGATTATTTACTTATAAAAAAAATAAAGAAAAATTTTAAAAATAAAAAAGAAATCAGACAATAAAAAACACAATATCAATAGATACTGTGTTATTCCAAAGTTGTGAGATCAAAAACTCTTTTTATTATTTCTTCACCTGCTAAAAAACCATGGTTTCGAGTAATTTCAATTTTATCTGTATTAATGTAATCTATAATATTTCCATGCCTTGGAACGATTCCAATATCAGCATTAGTTACCATGTCTAAATCCAAATCAGAATCACCTGAAGATATTATTTTTTTTCCATTTAAATATTTATCCCGGACATATTCAAGTGCTGACCATTTATTGATGAACTCTGGCATAATGTATATTTTTTTTCCATTATAAGAAATTTTCCATCCATGAGAATGTGCATACTTAGTAAATTCATTTAACTTTTTTTTATCTAACTTATTTTTTAAACTTATGACTCTAACTAATTTATCAACAAGAGTAAATTTTTTTAAAGAATTAAATCCAAATGTATCTAAGTATTTATTGAGAATTTCTGCATGAGACATCTTAAATTGTTGGACTTGTTTTTGAATATGTTCTTTCCAATACTTATCCTCTTTACCGTCAATAAATATGCTGCCTCCATTGTTTACAATAATATATTTAAGTCCCAAATTATATAAAAAATGTATTCGAGCAAATTCGTCTTTACTTCTTGCAGTAACAGGTATCAAAGTTACTATGTCCTGATTTAATAAATTTTGTATTAAATATAAAGATGTCTTAGTCATATAAGAGATTTCACTACCATTTATATTCTCCACACTTTGTACCTGTGGCATATTGTCATGAACAAATCTTTTAGAATAAATTATTGTTCTATCTAAATCTGTTGCAAATATCATAGGTTAGCCCTCCTTTGTCATAAAATATCCCCTTCAATAGAGAAGGGGAGTAGTTTACTTCATCGTTTTAATTAAACCACAGCACGAATAATTCATGTTTTTATATTCAATTACAGGAACATTTCTGTCCTTGGCAAGCAATAAAATATGTTTTAATTTTGGATTATTTATATCATTCACTAAAATCTTCCATGGAACCCTTCTTAATAAAACTCTTGTAGTTTCACCTATTCCGGGTTTAACCATGTTTACATCATCTATATTGAACTCTTTTTGAATTTCATTAACTTCCTTAATCCCAGTATTTAAAATAGAGGAGTGGAGTGTGTTTATGCAACTTTGCTTAATATATGACTGATTAACATTAAGAAATTCTTTGCAAATTTTCTCTATAAAATAGTTAGAGAGGTCTATATTTAGCCATTCCTCATAAAACTTTGCACCATGAAACTCATATTCTGTTACTAAATCATCTCTCTTAACAGTTCTACTCATAAGACCTGACACAGTGGAATTTAGACAGGCAGAAGGTATTAAAACATCTTCTCTAGTACCAAATATTTTTACGCATTGGGCTGGATCTGCTAAGACTGCTAAATCTTTTGGTATGATAACTTTATATTTACTATAAAATTCGTCTATTGCTTCATCTAGCACATCGTTAACTGCACCTTTACCTGTCCAACCATCTACAAATTGTATATTGTTTGAGTTATGCCTATTTAAGATGTAGCATAATGCATTTTCATCAATTCCTTTACCTCTAATAATTGAAATAGAATAATGAGGCACATCAATTCCATATGTTTCTTTAATATATTTTTTAATAAGCACCCCTATGGGTGTCCCTGCTCTTGCAAGAGATACTAGAATCACATCTCTACTTTTATCAAGCATGATTTTTTCTGCCGTAATAGCCACCAAAGTAGCCATATTAAGAGATAAATCATCTAAAGTTCTATGAAACACTTCCATATATTCATCTTGTGGAATATATTCAACAGGTAGCATTTCAGAATAGTGGTTTCCATTTTGAATCAAATATTCTCTTTCTACATTGTTTTGCTCTTTAATCTTTCCATTTATATTTGTTAGGAGAAAAATGCAATCATCTGCATTATAACTACCTATATATTCAGGCCTGTTAAGTTTTTTTGCTCTTTCTTTAATAAATTCATTCATGTATTAAAACCTCCTATATATAATTCTGCATTTAACATAACACATGATTTTTAAAGGGTAATAAAAGAGGGTGTAATAATACACACCCAACACTTTATTTAAAACATATAAATTTTATTGATTTTATTCCTACTTTCTGAAGTTCATTAGTGATTACATCCTTAAATTCACTTGGAACTTCTCTTTCAAATAACATAAAAACTTCATCATACATATCAGGCAATATATTGTAAATATAAGTACTTACACTTAAATCAAAAGGGTCATTAACTCTAATAGAATTTTTTATTGAATAACCTTTTTCATTAAATACATGAATAGGGCTTCTACTAGGAGACTGGAATATTATACCTTCTCCCATATAGGATGCTATTAAGCAGGGAACATATATAAATTCTCCATAGCCCATAACTAGTGTTTTATCATATTCTCTATTTAAGCGAATATTACTACCCAACATCTTCAGCGTTTGTATATTTGTTTGATTTTCTTTTGCAGTAATGCCAAACCGTCCAGTCATTTTAACATAAGGCTCATTATATTTAATGTGTCCTGACTCAAGTACTCTATTGAATTTATGTTTTTGGAGTTCAGGCATATATATACCTTTGGTCTCTGTTTTAATAGGATCGTTTATAAACATTCCGTAACTACAACTTCTACTATAATCAACAGGACTGTTATTACACTCTATTTCACCCTGAAGTAAAGAAATAGTAGAAATCTTTATGTTTAATTCTTTTTCAAATTCAAAGTAGTCATTTATTTGTTCATCATTTCTCCAGTCAAGTATCGAAGCAACTATATATTCTTTCCCCGGATATTTGTTATTTAATGCTCTTATCAGATTTAATGATGTTTTACCAGTGGTCATTTCATCATCCACAAGAACAATTCTTTTATATTTGTTAAAAAAATCTTGTTCAAGTGCATAGCATAAATGAGATGTTGCGTGAGAATGTTCTTCTTCAAAGTTAAAACTCGATTTTAGTCCTTTTAATTCATCTCTTGTTGTATGAATAAATGCAGCATTGTCACGAAATATACTGAACATTGAATGTCCCAAGCCTGTAGCAGTTTCTGCAAAGCCAATAAAAAGGGTAGGTTTAGATGGAATAATTGTATATTTATAGGTTTCATCTATAGCATCAGAAAGATACTTTTCATTTGATAGTGATTTTACTAAGAGGTCTCTATTAAATGGTGAGATTCCATCAATTTCATCAAGCATAATATCAGATAACAAAGCACCAGTTACTAGGGGAATCTGTGGTTTTATTGCTAAGTGCTTTCCTAAAAGTTTACTTACAAATAAGAAACTTCTTTTGGGATTAATTCTTGAGGCTATGCTAAAAAGTGATTCTAAAGGTATATTAAATTTATTTTCTTTTATTGTTAGTTTGATTTTTAAATCACTAACAATATTTAACTCCATTTTATTCATTGTTAATTTCCTCCTTAGAACTAAAATAAGTTTTTTTAATATAACATATATTTAAAAAGTCTTGATTCTAAGGAAGTAAATTCTGTATTATGTAAAAGTCAAAAAAAGGAATCTTACTTCAAAAGTGAAAGGGTTTAAACATAAATGATGTGCGATTTTGGTAATGAAATAAATAGGGTTATGAAAGGAGAAGAAAAATGAAAAAAACAATACATGGATTTAATCAAGTTACAGGGCAGGGAACAGTATCATATCTAAAAAGTCACGTTGAAAGTTTACAAGATAGAATTGATCAAGGTGATGTTAGAGCAAAGTTATATGAAGAACAAGTAATGGTCTTTAATAAGGCGATAGAGATGTGTGAAGGGAATATAAAACGATCAAATGAATTAACGACAAACGATATATATGAATCATTGAAACAACTTGCAAATCAACTTAATAGCATTAATTGCGGTCGTAATTGTGATGGATGTTCACTTAGAAAAATTGTATTTTCAGAAACAAATATAAGGTTAGGAACTATAAATTCTTATCAAATATGTGATATGCTTAGACGAATAAGGACTTATTGCTGATTTATCTGACGAACCCAGTATAAATGTATAAATAGAAACAAGTACCAATATGGTACTTGTTTTTATTTAGTAAATTAAAATAAGTCTGTGTAATTAATACCTTTTTTTATTACTCCGTAAATTTTGGCCATTAAAGCAACCTCCATAGCCCAATTTGTATGAGGTTTAACTTCATTCATTTTATTGCCAGATTCGCTTTTGAATACTCCAATATCTTGACTGCTTAAAATATTTGCTGCATCTTCATATTCTTCTTGAGTAACTACATACATTGCATTTACAAAACTGATGTGACTAGGATGTATAATTGTTTTTCCAACAAGACCATTGGCTTTATCCAAAATAATTTCTCGAATTAAACCATCAATTGCTTTATCAATCATATCTAATCTTTTCTTTCTTCCTTGACTACCTTTTTTAATAAAAGGAGTTTCTCGAAGTGTAGGTTTTAACAATCTATTGCTGTTAGAGAAATATTCCCATACGGGGCCAGAGATTGTGTAGTTATCTTCTGCTCTATTAAAAATATTGATAATATCTGTAATACAATCACTAATTACATTAATATCCCAAATTGTAAAATCCATTCCTCTACGGATAGAATAAAGACTAGAAAAATCTGTAGCACCTATTCTTACATTAAGAACAAGGTCTTTGTATGAATCAATAATTCCTTTGATTTTCATAAACTCATTGATTCTTGTTTCCTTATAGATAATTTCAGGAGTTTCTAAAATAGGCATTGCATAAAGTTTTGTATTATTTTTAATATTATATTCCTCAATTGCATCTAAATATAGAATACCATTTTTTGAAGTAAATTTAGGCAAATTGAATCCGCACAATAGATTTAACTTTTGACCATTATTATTTTTAAAAAGAAGTTTCTTTAATTGTTGAGGGTTCCTAACTCTAATAAACATAAGAGGTAGTTCATCTTCTTTAATTAAATCTTCATTTATAGCCCTATTTAACTTTTCCATTGTATCGAATATATTCTTCATACCGATTTCAACTTCATTATCGCCAATAGCATCTTCTAAACAGATAACTATAGAGGTCAGGGATGGGTGTTTTTTTATGATTAAATCATCAGCAATCTTTTCTTTAGTAGATGGCATATATAAGGTAGCCCCTAATGAGTGAGACAAAACTTCTTTCTTGGTATTTCTATTAAATGTTTCTGGTAATTTATAAAAAATGCTGTCTAATTTTTTCTTACTTAAATGTCCGTAGTGTTTCATATATAATCCTCCTGTGTTTTAAAAATTGTGATTTTAACATAACACATGATTTTTAAAACAGAATATACTTTTTGTCGCTATAAAAACGACATGGCTTAGTAATTCAAATATCAAAGCAGATTTAACTATAAACATATATATTCTTTTATTCATTGGAAATATTAGTCCATTAATGTTCCTATGTTATGTTACATAAGATGAAAGAATTAACTTGATATACAACTAATTAAATTTTTAAAATTTATAGGACATAATATAAGGATTTTATTCATTGTAACAGAGGAGGTATTTTATATTGGATAAATTAGTACACATAAAAAGTATTTTAATAAATAAAGTTCTTCATCATAATGTAGCAAATACGTATACAATTGCCATAGGAAAAGAAACTTCTTCAGGAAACGAAATTTCTATTGTTGGAAATTTTAAATGTGCAACAGGAGAAAAATTTAATTTCAATGGTAAATGGGTTTTTCATAAAACATATGGAAGACAATTTGAAGTACATGGTGTTGAAAAAATTACAGACTTAGATGAATTAGAAATCCGAAACTATCTAACAAGTTTTGATGGAATTGGACCATCAAGAGCAAAAAGGATTGTAGATGCTTTTGGAAAGAACACATTAAATGTAATAAAAAAGGAACATACAAGATTAGTTACTATTGGCATACCTAGTAATATTGTTCAAAAAGTTCATAATGAAATTGTTAAGAATGATGTTGTTAATAAATTGGTTGAGGGTTTGAGACCATATGGCATATCGCTAAGGAAAATTAATCAAATCTATGAAACTTATCATGAGGATTCTTTAAATATTTTAGAAACAAATCCATATAAATTAGCAGATGATATTTCAGGGATTAATTTTTCTGAAGTAGATTATATCGCACAAGACAAGGGAATAGAACATGATTGTGGATTTCGTATATATAGTTGTATTAAACATGCTCTATTTTTAGCATCTGAAAATGGACATACCTACCTTCCTGCCGATGAACTAATTAAAAAAGTTAATGCAATCTTGTCATTTAAGAATCAGATGCCAGTTGATAATAATTATATAATGAAAGTAATGCTTCATATGGAGGAGTATAAGGAACTCATTATAGAAGAAGATACAGCCGTATATCTACCAATGTATTATTTTGCCGAAAGGTATGCAGCAAGAAAACTCTATAAAATAAGAGAAAGCAAATACAATATTCCTCTCAATAAAGATCTTGATGAAATCATTAAAGAAATTCAGGATGAGATGGGAGTAGAATATGCAGCAAAACAGCAGGATGCAATAAAATCAGCACTTACAGATAAAGTCTTGGTTATTACAGGTGGTCCCGGCACTGGTAAAACTACAACAGTTAACGGTATAATTCAAGCCTTACTAAAAAATGAACCAAGAACTAAGATTGAACTTGCGGCACCTACTGGAAGGGCTGCAAAGCGTATGGAAGAATCAACAGGAAAAAACGCAAAAACAATTCACCGTATGCTTGAGTATAAGCCTTTTGGTGACGAATTGAAATGTGGTAGGAATGAGGACAATCCAGTAGATGCTGATGTTCTTATCGTGGACGAATATAGTATGGTTGACATTATCCTTTTAGATAAAAAACTTAGAGCCTTAGAAAACACTACTAAACTTATAATTGTTGGTGATGTTGATCAGTTGCCATCTGTAGGAGCAGGTAATGTGCTTGCGGATTTAATCAACTCTGATGTAATTAGTGTTGTGAGACTTGATACTATATTTAGACAGGCTGAAACATCTCCAATTGTACCAAATGCTACACTTATTAATGAAGGTCAAATGCCTAATTTAGATCATAAAGACTTTACATTAATAGAAGAAAGTGATGAAAATATAGTTGCGAAACTTATTGTTGATGAATATGTAAGACTTATTAAAGAGGATGGATTGACACTCGATGAAGTCCAAATTTTATCTCCTCTAAAAAAGAAAACCGTTTGTGGTAGTAAATCTCTAAATGATTTAGTACAAGAGGCTATTAATCCCTCTGTAAAAGGGAGGCCTGAAGTTGTTTTCGGTTCTACCTCTTATAGAATCGGTGATAAGGTTATGCAAACAAAAAATGATTATGAAAAAAAATGTTTTAATGGAGATATAGGATATATTATTGATATTAATAAAACAGGGCAAGATCCTATAATTATTGCAAAATTTGATGATCAAGAAATTGAGTTTATAGGTAGAGAAGAAATAATGAAACTCGAACTTGCCTATGCATGTAGTATTCATAAAAGTCAAGGAAGTGAATGTAAGATATGCCTTATTCCTGCTGTACTTAGTCACAAAAAGATGTTGAAGAAAAAACTTCTTTATACAGGAGTCACAAGAGGGAAGGCTGTAGTAAAATTTTTTGGGACAAAGGAGGCCATTGAATATTCAGTTAAAAACAATGATGAGGATGCTCGATATTCTAAGTTTTATTTAAGAATACAAAGATAATTTATTTTATATGAGGGTATCCAGTTTTGGAATTCATGGGGTTCTGATATCGTATGGGTGGAAAAGTTTCAATAAACGAAGTAGATATAATATTTATTTTAAAATATAATGATAAATAATAGGAGGACGAAATGATATGAATATTCCCGAAAAGTGTGAACGATGCAATAAAAATATTACAAGGAGGAGTTTAATTTGAGTGAAATAGAAGGTTTAATAAGAAGTACCATTGTGAATATAAAAAGAGAATGTTGCAAATGCAATAAAAAAATATCTTCTGTTGTTTTAAGCAAAGATAAAAAGACTTATTGCAATGATTGTGCATCAAAATATAATGTTGATATCGTGGCAGCATTTGATATGGGATACAGTGTTCCAGATAGAATAAAAAAAGCATGAGATAATTTTAATAAAAAAATAGAGAACAGCACTAACGCTGCTCTCTATTTTGCTTTATAAAATTAAAAATTCATTTTTACTCTCTTTACACAATATATATGGTCATTAGTTAAGCAATGATATAAAAGAATTTCTTCTTCTTTTAAATGATCTTTACCTAAGTATATTTTGCCTTTGCTTTTGATAGGTAGATGTCCATAAGCAGTTTGAGTATATTTTTTAATATTTTCATACCAGATAAATAATTCTGTGCTTTTTATTTTTTCATAAGTCGTAATAATATTATAGATAGTATCTAATCGAAACATCTGAAGTTGATATTCTAAATCTGTAAGAACAGTTATATTTACTTCTAAGGATTCATTTCTTACTTTAAAATGTTTTACGCCCCTATCTCTAATCTCATCTTCAATTTCTTCATTTCTATACATATCTTTTAGACGATTATGAACAACCTTATTTACATTTCCATTCATTATTGTATTTAATCTTTTGGCTCTTACTGTGTTTACTTTGTCTAGATAATAATCAAATCCTTTGAGAGATTTGTCATTATTAATTTTATCTTTATAATAAATTAAAATCTTTTTCATTTCACCATTTTTATTTTCAATAATAGAATCTAATTCTTCTGATTTAAGTACTTCTTTTAATAAATCATATTTCATGTTTTTAGGAGTTATATTTCTATCTGAATAAACTAGGCTTTTTATAATTCCCTGACTATTTTTACTCATAAATATCACCCCTATTTAAGGAAGTTTAATATCCTCATTAAATCTTGTTTTAACCTTTATAATTTGATTTTCTAATTCTTCAGCAGTTTTATTGAATCGTTTAGTCAGATCTTCAGTGGTTGCCTCTTTATGTTCTCTAACATATTTTAAATATTGATTATAAAAATCTTTTTCTTCTGCTGTTACTTTATGATTTTCTGTATTGTTCTGAACAACAATAATATTATCATTTTTATTAGACTCCCCAACTTTAATAGATTCATTAAACTTCCCTTTAGGACCCCATGTAACCACTCCTAATGGAGTTGAGTAATTCACAAGAGCCTCCTCTTGAATATCGTAGAAAAGAATTAATATTGCGTCATAGTTATTTTTATTATTTGCTATAATTTCTTTCCCATAAGTTTTAAGGGTGCTAGTAGAGGCTTTCCCTCTTAAATACACTTTGAATTCTGCCTTTTTATCGTAATAAACACTTCTATCGTTAGATTGCATTATAATGTAAGGACTTACATCCTTAATTATCTTGTCTTTTTTAAAGTTACAACCTGTCAGTAGTCCTGCTGCAAACAGTACAAATGTTAGTAAAATAATAATCTTTTTCATATTATCACTCCTTTATTACTCATAATTTATTACATTAGTTTTTGCGATAATATCATGTAGTCCTCTACCTTCTTTAGTAAACAGAATCATGAGATATCCTATGAATAAAAGACTGCTTAAAAATCTTCCTAAAAATTCTCTGAGGAGATATTGTCCCAAAGAAAGTGGCTGACTATAAGATTCACAGTTTATAATTTTAATTTTCATAATTTTTTTACCTAAAGTTTGTCCTTCTAAAACATAGCAAGGAACTACTACATAATAAAGAAAGAATAAAAACAAACTGATTAAACTTATTAATATTGATTTTCCTAATATTTGATTGATAAGCACCTTGTATCCACCTATTTCATAACTAGGAGACTTCATAACTTGTTGAATAGTTGGCACAATAAAAAGCATACTTAAAATACCAGTAGGAATTGAAAGGACAAGTCCGTCTAATAAACTTGCTAAAAATCTTTTCTTTTTATTGGCAGAAGGGACTCTTAAAGCATCTGCTGTATCTACCCTGTTTAATATTTTTCTTGATTCATAATAAGAGTTATTATGTCCATGCATAAGATCTTGGTTATGATTAAAACCTTGCTGCGAATTAAAATTGCCAAACTGATCTTGAGGTTGTGCATAATTATGGCCTTGATTATAATTATTTTGTTGACCTTGGTAATATTGTTCATTTGTGTTCACAGCATATGGCTCTAAATTAGGGCTTTGAGGATGTTGTCTGTATGGATTATTATACTGATCACTATAATTATCTTCAGGATAATTTTGATTACTATAATTGTTATAATTTATGTTTTCTTGTTGTTGGTTTGATTGTTGGAAATCATTGATGTTATTTAAATTATTAAGCCTATCTTTAAAACTCATATTGTATCACCTCTATTCGTATTTTAAACATAGAACATTATAAAGACTTCAGGATTTGTTTTCAATTAATTCCAATGTTTTTTTATTGAATAAAAAATCTTATCAAACAAATTGAGGTAGAATGTTATATTGATAAAGTAGATATATCGTAAAAATAAATTATTTGTTGCAAGTTAATAGGGATATCATTATGATACTAAAGAAATAAAAAAGGGGGGATCATTATGAATTTTTATGATGGTAAGTCAGGATTTATAACAGTAATTACGGGACCTATGTTTGCAGAAAAAAGTGGTGAACTTGTTAATAGATGCAAGAAGGAAGAAAAGTATGGGGGAAAAAAAGTAATTGCCTTTAAACCAAGTAATGATAATCGTTTTTCCGACGATGAAATAGTTAGTCGTTTAGGGCTAAAAATGGAAGCAGTATCTATTAATAAGATTATTGATAAGGAGTTAGAGAAAGAAATACTTAAAACAAGTGAAGGTTACGATATTGTTGCATTTGATGAAGTACAATTTTTTGATGACAAAATAGTAGATGTTGTTTTTGAAATTGCTTATAGAGGGAGTCACGTTATTGTGGCAGGTTTAGATCTTGATTTTAGAGCAAGACCTTTTGGATATACTGGAGATCTAATGGCAATTTCTGATAAAATAGTTAAGAAAACAGCATACTGTGCTTGTTGTGGTCGTCCTGCACAGTTCACACAAAGATTAGTGGATGCATTACCTGCTGAAGATGGCCCGATTGAACTTATTGGTGATAAAGAAAGTTATGAGCCTCGTTGTCGTTCTTGTTTCGTTCCTCCACATAAGGTAAGAGAATACAATAAGGCAGTTATAGACGTATGATTAGAGAAGATTTTTTTGATTTCTAATAAGCAATTAACTCTATTTATTATAAAAATGTATTATTTAAACAGTAAAATCACACTTAATTAAGTGTGATTTTAGTTTTAAGCAAATTATTAAATTAATCCTTCTTGGAAGGTTTTTGTACTACTTAGATCTAACCAATTTTTAATGACTTGAAAAAACTTATTAATCAAGGATTTATATTTTTTTTCAATATTAATAAGAAAATTTTCATTATCGTAGTTGCTATTAAATTCATTAATATCTTTATTAATATAATCTATTTGTTTAATTAGATGTGTAATATCCTTTTTCTGTAATAGAAGTATAAAAGATTCTGCTTTAAAGTAGTTATAACATAAATTATTCATTGTAGCGATTTTTTCTATTCTATTTTTGTGGTTATTTTCTAATAGTATATTTAATAAATAGGAATATTTGTTAGATAATTCAGCAAGAAACTTTATTTCAATCTCTGATAAGAAGCGATTTCTTAATGTTTTTCTTAATAATTTATTTAATACTTTAATTTCTTTATTTACATTTTCATGCTCTTTAATTGTATATAAAATGCTTAATAGGCATTGGATAATATGTGTTTCATACATACTAACTCCTCCTTTGTCTGTTGATATATAAATTAGTGTAATTATTGCTTTGTTTATATTGTGTTATGTTTAAAATTATAAAGTACTAAAAATAGAAAAACAATTTATGAGTATACTTTTTTAAATATAAGTTATAACAGTTTTAAAATATTTTGTTGAAATGGATATGGTGCATTATTATAATATGAACATTAATTTATAGGGAGGTATTTTATTTATGAGTTATATAATTAAATTTGGTGATTTAAAAGGAATGAGTCCAGAAGATGCCTATAATAATGGAGAAATTGAAGAACTTATTAAAATAAAAAATGTTCTTTTAAATAATTTTAATAACCCTAAATATGAACAATATAAAAAGACAAATTTAGAAGGGTATTTGGCAATAGAAGAAGTTATACTGAAAAATTATCAACCATTATTAAAGAAATTTAATGAACTATTCAATGCTCTTTCTGAAGAAAAGAAAGAAAACTTTCAGCAAGATATAAACAAGGAAATTTTCTATAATTATGACATTATAGGAATTAGGAAGTTGATTGAAAACATAAAAACGTTAAATAGATAATAAGTAACGTAATAAATTAGCCCAATAATATTAAAAGAAAATACAACATTGAAAAGGGGATTTATATGAATAATTTTAAAGGGCAATGGCCTAAACTTGATTGGGATTTTTTTAAAGAATTTGCTAAATTGCATAATGAGGTTTGCATGAAGAAAAGAACACAACAGGAATTTAGTGAATTTGTTATTAGAAACAAAGAAAAGTTTAATAATCCTGATTATTTACAAGTTTTCTCTGAAAATATAGAGTTGTTTAATGAGGAATTTTACAATGCTAATTATGAAATGTGTAAGATATTTTATGATTTTATGCAAAAAAATCCTGACTGGAACAAATTCGATTTTGGACTAAAAACTTGCATTAGGTTAGGTAGTTTTGAAGATTCTTTTAAAGAGTTTTTAGAAAAGCAAATCAGAAAGAAGATGCTTTTGAAGATTTTCATCTAATTGAAATTCTAAGGAGGGAATTCATATGGATTCTGAAAAGGCTTTTCAATTAATGACAAAAAATAAGACCGTAATGTCGGACGTATCGAAACAGTGTATACGATGCTTATAAAAAATATGTATTTTATAATAACGTGCGGAAGGCTTCTGATAACAAGTAGTTGTTAAAGAGGTTTGATGAAATAGTTAATAATAGTAGAGCAAATATATTGACATGCTTTAAGTTAACAAATATTAGGTGAAAAGAAGGAGTATAGGAAAATGAAAATAGGTATAGTAGAAATTAACGAATTAATAGATAAAGAGATAGAATCAGAAAAACAAGTGAATAGTCAAATAGTCATGGGGATGGTTAAGATTAAAGAATCGCTTAATAAATTATATGATGAAAAAGAAGCCCAAGCAAATAAGCAATATTAATTTGTATAATGATAAGAAAATAGTGACATTAACGAAGGAGGTCTTGCTTTGAAAAATCGTTTCAAAAATCGTAAGGAAAGGATAGATTTTTTAACTCGAAAATTAGGATTTGATTATGTTTCCTTAATGGTATCAATGACTGATGGACAAGTTAAAAAACATACTGATAAACTATATTCTGTACTTAAAGATAAAGAGGATTTTAAAATAAGAGATAAGGGCGTTCCATGTATGAGATGTGATTCTGAAGTCTTATGGGCTAGTGAATGTAATTGTGGAACTAATAGAGCAGTGTTTGATGAAACAATGTGGATTGAGGATATTGAAAACAATTCGGAACACTTGAAACAGGATATAGAATTTGCTAAATGTCATGGTATTGAGTTATGACATACCATAAGATGAGTACGATACTGAACCGATTGTAATTTTATAAAGGAGAGGTGCTATTTAATGAAAAAAGTATACATTTTGAATGAAAATGAACTTAATGAATTAAGAAGTCATTTAGGGAAAATAAATCATGATATTTCAGTAGTTAATCAAAACTTAAACAATAGAGATGTCATAATTAGTTATATGTCTCATATTGATGAAAATATAAAAAAAGCATTAGAAGTGATAAAAGATTAATTAAACATAACAGGGATGTTTCGGAACATAAAGAAGATGCGGAGGATGATTCGGTATGCAAAGATCATGTAAAATTTATAAGAATTATACTGGAAGTAGGTGAAGTATATTATGGACTTTTCAAAATATAGTTTTTGGGAATTAAATAAAATATATTTTCAGTTAGGACTTGAATTTGTCAAAAGAACATGGTGGGTGTTTGCTGCTCTGATAACGTTTAAATATATATTTGAGTTCTATAAGTCCAAAAGAAGTAAAAGAAAATAAAGCACAAATCAAATATTATGCAATACATTAATAAAAGGAATAAAATTATATATCTTATCAAAGAAGACTCCAGCGATTACTCTGGGGTCTTTTGGTTTGCTTGTAGAAAATTAATAATTTTATCTATTGCATCTATATCTGCATCAATATTTATCTCATCTATTGTTTTACTAGTATTTTTTAAAGCCAAGTAATTAAGATAATCTTTACTTATAAAAGAAGAATTTTTAACTTTTTCATCATGAAATGAAATAAGTAAATTTTCTAATTCTTGATATTTAAATTTATATAAAGAAACTTTAATTATTTTATCCAGTTCTTTAACAAGTACAGAATTCTTATTTGCATATTGCGGATTATTAAAGTTACTAGACAGTACCCCTTTATACCATTTTAGCCCTTCAACACCTTCTATTGTTTTAGAAAGAGAATCAACGGTTTTATCTTTATTTATACCAAACATAATTTTATGAGTATTTATATTCATTTAAATCACCTCTCTTTAAAAGTGATTATATTTTAGATTAAAAATATTGTTATGTCAAAAATACATATAAATAATAAAAATACATATTGAATTTATATAAAATATATGATAATATCTGAATACAGATAGTAAATTTTAACGAAAAGAGGTGTTTATAATGCATCAATTCAAAAATCTTAGATACATAATACTACTAAGAAAAACTAGATTTATAGGATTAATGATTAGTGCATTAATGTTCATGCTAAACGCCTATACTTTTAATATATTTCATTCCAAAAATGCTGAAGTAGGTATACTGATTAGTTTTGTTGGTTTATTGTATTTCATTTTTGATTTTAAAGGATACTAGAGATATGTAGGTGAATAACCTTAAAGACATTAATATATTAAATTTGTATTTTATAACATAGGGCAGTAATAACAATTCTTTTATGAATTATTATTACTGTTTTTTTATGCTTATTTTTTGACTTTTATATATAAAATGAATAAGATGTGTCATTAAGATTTGCAAAGGGGGGAGTAGATATATGTTTAGAAAGTTATTCAAAAGAGAGAAGGATAAGGAAACTGACAATGTTATTAATAAGAACAATAATGATATTTTACAAAAACTACAGAATAAACAAAATGTATATAGCAAATTAGATTTTAATTATGAACATTTAAATAAGTATCTATCTAAGTGTATAGGTTCTTATCTATCTTCTATATACAGGCAAGACATCTCTGTTTCCAAAAAGTACTTAACAGATGATTGTTTGGAAAAAACAATTAAGGAGATAGATGAAACTAAAAAGTTATTTAAGTATTCAAATGAATATGTGAATATAATAAGTGCTGAACTTGAAAGTCAATCGATTCAGTCGATTAACTATATTAGCCATATTACAATTAAAGTAGAAATTGCAGCAGTATATCATAGAGAAAATATATTTACAGGAACCGTTAAAAAGATTGAAGAATTGTATACGGAAAGTATAATCTTTGAATACAAGGATACCGGGTGGAAAATGGCAGGTGTTCTGAATCAAAATTTTATCAAAATGAATGATGAAGTAATTGTGAGAATGTAATAAAAAATAATTACTGTTAAAAAAATAAATCTATATGTTATGTTAAAACAGAAATAAATTAATAAATGGAGGTGTTGTGTATGCTAGTAAATGATCCTAATATTATTGTCCAAAGTTCTGGTCTAAAAGAAGTTAAAATTCTTGAAGGGGGACAAATTCAACTCGAACTTAAAAATAAAGCAACTCTTATTTTTACTCCTAAAGTATTAGAGAATGACTTAGTAGAGTATGATATTGAATATCTAAAAGGTAAAGATGTTAAAAAGATTGAAAGACTTCAGGATAAAATTGCTAAACTTAAAGAGGAAATCACTGAAATTAAACTTAGTGATGATTCTGATTCAGAGGAAGATGATGAAGATGAAGAAAATGATGAAGATCTAGACGAGGATGAAGAATAATCAAGGAAAATATTTTATATTTTTCTTGAAATAATCTTGACTTGTTAAAGTGTAAATTACTATAATCCTTAACGTATTAGATATAAGGATTAAATTAAATAATTGGAGGTCATGTAAATGCCAGAAAAAATTTATGAAGTTCAAGAATATATTATACCTACAGATAACGGTAAGGAAAGAAAAATCAAGATGACAGCAGGTAATGTTATTAGAGTAAATGCTGATAATGGTTTTTTATCTTTTGATATTGCTGTTAATAAAGCAAGAGATAAAGATCCAACATACATTAACCGTATTAATGTTACTCATGATGGAACTAAAAAATTAGTGGAAAAATTCCAACCGGGGCAACAAATATTTGTTGTTTGGGCTGAAGTTGAATCTGATAAAGAAGATAAAGATGGAAATCCATATGTAAACAAATATCTTGAAAGATTCTGGTATGGTAGATTCCCACAAATGAAAGATCAATAGAATACATCCATTAAAGATATCGGTGGTCCCCCCTACCGATATCTTTTTTATTTGACTTCTATACTTTTACTTTTGTAATATGCTTAAAAATTTTTAGATTTTATTTATAGCATGGAGGTAATTTAAATGCATGAATTACAAATTATAAACAGATTTTTTGTTATCAATCCCCAATAATAGGGTTAGGAGGCTCTGATACTCCTCCTCTCTCTAAGTTGGTCGTAGGGAGTGTTATCGCATCTATAAATTTTAATGCGATAATAGTAAAACGATAAAGTAGGAAACGCCTTTATCTATGTGATTAAAGGCTCACTGTATTTGACTAGTACAGTTACGCACAGGTTATTGATGTTCCCTTTCAGTTCGAGAGTTTAAAATACTAAGAATTGATAGGAGAATAAAGATAATGAAAGATCTAAAAAATGAAGTTAAATTAGGCTCAATGTTTTGTGGAATGGGTGGTTTTGATGAAGGGGTAAGAAGGCTAGGTTTTAAAACAATTTGGGCTTTAGATATTATGCCTGAAGCAGTAAAAAGTTTTAAAGCGAATCATCCAGACGCAAATGTATACTGCAAAAATGTTCATACAATTAAAGATTTTAATACATTAAGTAATCAAAAGATAGATGGATTAGTATTTGGACCACCATGTCAAGGATTCTCAAGAGCAAATTCTAAAAGGACGATGGATGATCCTAGAAATTATGCTTATATTGCGACTCTTAGAGCATTAGAACAAACTAATGCAGAGTTCTTCATTTTTGAAAATGTTGTAGGGCTGCTAGATATGAATTTTGAAGATGGCTCTAGTGTATTTAAAAAGATAAAACATGACTATGAAACCTGTGGAAAAGGATACATTATAACATATCAGGTTATTGATTGTGCTACTGTTGGGGTGCCACAGGTCAATAGATTAAGACTTATTATGGTAGGTATACGCAATGACCTAAATTACAAATATAAATTTTTACCTACAACCCATGGAGAAGATAAACTTCCATTTATAACACAAAAGGATGCAATATGGCACCTTAAAGATACTGATCAAACCGGTCAATATTATAATGGTGCCTATGATTGGAAATTTTTATCAAGAAGGAGACAAAAACCATGGGAAGAACCTGCCTATACAATAGAGGCTTCAGCCAGATATGCAAAGATACATCCCGGATTTGGAAAAATGAAATGGATATCTGAAAATAAATGGCATATTCCAGATGAATGTAGGAGGTTGTCTGTATTGGAATCTAAAATAATACAAACATTCTCTGAAGATTATATTGTGTGTGGTTCATTGGAAAAACAATATACGCAAATAGGAAATGCTGTCCCACCTAAACTTGCAGAGTTTGTTGGAATGCCTTTAGTAGAATATTTTAATAACAGATTAAATATTGAAGAAAAATACAAAGAGGAAGTAGATTGGCTAATAGAAAAGATAGAAATTCAACCAAGTAATAATTTTTACAAAGGACTCCTTAACTGGATTTATTCAGGCAAAGATTTAACTGAAAGACAAAGAAGATATATTTTAGTTTAAAAGAAGGAGTTTAATGATTAGTAGACATTTATATTATAGGGAAAATTGCTTGTTGTGATAACTTATTTATTGGTTTTAAAGCAATTTAAAAGTGGAATAATGTTATTCCACTTTTTATATGTTTCCAATGTAGTATTATTAATGATTGCAAAATTTCTTTGCACTTCAAAACGAAAGTCATTGAATTTGCTTTAAGTCTTTTTTATTATAAAAATGTTTTTAATTAATAATTAGAGTGCTAAAAATATCTTTAAAAGTTAAACACCCAATATTTAATATCTTAACTAATATTATCGTAAATGATACTAAAAAGATATCGTACAGTAATATTTATGTGTTACATTAAAAATACTGATGTAATTCTTGCACGTTCAGGTATCATTCAGTGTAAAGAAGCATTAGAGTCTTATAGTATAAAAACATAAATGAAATATTAAATTAAAAACTTGTTAAGTATGTGAGACTTTCAATATAATTAACAACAAAACTATATAAAGGAAGTGAATTGAAGTGAATGAAGAATTTTTTCAAAGACTTAAAGAGGAATTTAATATAGATTTAAATATGCAACAAAGGATGGCTGTAATACATACAGAAGGTCCTAGTCTTATTCTAGCAGTTCCGGGCGGAGGAAAAACTACTGCGTTATTAAGTAGAACAGCAAACTTGATTTTAAATAATGGTATAGATCCAGAAAACATACTTTCTGTTACTTTCAGTAGATCGTCAGCAAAAGACATGGAAGATAGATTTAATAAGATATTTGCTAATGTTATAAAAAGTGATATTCATTTTTCTACTATTCATAGTTTTGCCAATAAAGTTGTTCAAGAGTATAATAAATTATATCATTTGGATTATATTATTATCGAGGCACAGGATAACAATAAAAATAGAGGAATAGAACCTCCAATTACAAAAATCAAATTATTGAAACAAATCTATTTTAATTATAATGAAGAACATATAAATGATGAAAAACTTGAAGAATTATCTAATAAAATAGGTTTTGCTAAAAATATGATGCTGAAAAAAACTGAATTTAGTAATTATAAGTGGGAGATAGATAACTTCGAAAAAATATATGAAGATTATGAAAGAATCAAGAGAGAGAATGGATACGTAGACTATGATGATATGCTTTCAGAATGTCTAAGAATATTCAAGGAAGAGCCTTTAATTCTGAATAAATACAGAGCGAGATATCAATATATTCAGGTGGACGAGGCTCAAGATACATCAAAGGTACAGCATGAGTTAATAAAAATACTAGGTGAGCCTTGTAACAATATATTTTATGTTGCTGATGATGATCAATCTATATATGGATTTAGAGCAGCATTTCCAGAGTTTTTACTTAATATTGATAAGATTTATCCTAATACAAAAATATTTCGTATGGAGCAAAATTATCGTTCTACAAATAATATTGTTTCTGTATGTGGAGATTTTATTAAGACAAACAAAGAAAGATATGAAAAAAATATATTTACGGAAAATGAAGATGGAGAATTGGTAAACGTAATTGAATTAAAAGATGTAGAGCAACAACTTAATCACATAGTATCTACTTTAAAAAAAGAAAAAGACTTATCAAGGGTTGCAATACTTTATAGAAATAATATGTCATCAATAGGGTTAGCCGAGAAGTTATATAGTGAAGGAATACCTTTTTATATGAAAGGGTTTAATAAATACTTTTTTAAGCACTGGCTAGTTGAGGATATTATATCTTTCATGAAGTTAGCAGAAGATAATAATGATATAGATTCTTTTCAGAGGATTTATGGAAAAATGGAAGGTTACTATATTTCTCATAAAATGATTAATGATATAAAAAAAGATAAAAGTAATAAATCAATATTTGAAAAATTGATAGATCTTCCATATCTTGAAGATTATCAAAAGGATAATATGATAAGATTAAAATGGAATTTTAATATTTTGTCAAGAAAGAAAACAGAACAGGCTATAGAATTTATTGAATATGATCTAAAGTATAATACCCAATTGAAAAAAAGTGCAGACGAATATGGATATTCTATAGAAAACTTAAAATCCATTATAGCAAATCTTAGATTGATTTCTAAAAGTTCGCCTACAGTAGCAGATTTTATTCAAAAATTAAAAGATTTAGAACAGCACATGGAAAATTCGGTATTTAACAAAAATAAAAATGCAATAACATTAACAACGATACATTCAAGCAAAGGCCTTGAGTGGAAAGAGGTTTATATGATAGATCTTATTGATGGACTGTTCCCTACCTTTTCAAGTTTGGAACTTGCAGAAAAAGGGGTTAAAAAATATATAGAAGAAGAAAGACGGCTATTTTATGTAGGAATGACTAGGGCTAAAGAAAAGTTGACTTTATATAAAATTGAAACTAAGAATAATGAAAAAGTAGAGCCATCTCAATTTTTAAAAGAAATGGATGCAATTCTTCACCCTGATAAGCCAAGTAATATTATTGGAAGCATGTTAAAGAATAAGGATAATGGAAGAAGTCAGCAGATTAGAGCAGACTCAAATCATTCTAAGATTTCTAAAAGTACTAATACTTCAATAGGTAATAGTAGTAAACAGAATGTTGAAAGGATTGGGGTTAATACAGTTATAGAACATAAATCTTTTGGGAAAGGTGTAGTTCAATTTTATGACGGATATATAGTGAAAATTAAGTTTGACGATCATAATACTGCGAAGACAATGGTTTTACAGCCTTGCTTAGATAGAAAACTTATTAAAATAATTTAAAAGAACAGAGATAATCTCTGTTCTTCTATTTTATTGAAAGCATTTTTATGTCTTTGATATACACTACCTTGCTTTTAACTAAGTTTTTCTATTAGATCATCAACCTCTTTAAGTGATAATTTATCCATGTACTTATTACAAGGTTTATAGTATGAACAATTTTTATGATGAATATTACTACTCATTAACGATAAATCAAAATAAATATGACAACAGTCTAAAAGATTTTGGATTTCTAAACTTTCTTGTCTCTCTTTAGTTAATTCTTTTAAGAAATCCTCTTTTTCCTTTTTGCATATATTTAGATCTTTCATATGTTCAATAAAATCATTTTCATTATTTTTATTAAATACACATTTATTACAATTGCTATCTGTATCTCCATACCAATGGGATTGCATTGTGCTATTTGTGTGTTTTTCAAGATCTCTTTTTAATGCCTCCAAATGATGATTTATAATTACCTTTATTCCACCTCCACAAATTTCACTCCATGTTCCCTCGTTTTTTATATCTAGTTTAATAAGTAAATTCATTAATAATCCCTTCTTTCTTCTTTAATTAAAACTCTTTTTAGTTTTTATATTATATATATCTTAATAATTTAAAATCAATATTAAATTGATTTATCAAAAAATAAAACAGGCATAGTGAAAAAATTTAACTATACCTGTTAGTAACTTTTTATTTTTGATTAGTAGCCTTGATAAGTGCTTCGCCAACTAATGCTTTTAACTGATCATCGGACATTTTATTTAAATTTTTTATAATATTAGATTTGCCCGGTAAGAACTTGAATTTTTTATTTGTCATAATTTCTTTTATAATTACAGATCTGTCTATAGAATCAATGACCTCATCTTGTGGTAGATTTAATTCTCTTGCATCTTCAACTACTTTAATTTTATTTTCTTTCATAAAGATTCCTCCCTACAGTGCTTTTTATGAAAGTATTATATATGTATATATATAAGAATCAAATTTTAGATATATATTTTATTATAAAATAAAGTATTTACCCATACTTTCAATATATAAGAGGGAGCAAATGAGAGATTTATTATAAAATACATAAAGTTACATCAAAAGATATTTAACTTGATTCATAAATAGACTCTAGTTATAATGTGAAAAATTGAATTGTTGACTTATGAATAAGGAGGAATATATATGGCTAAGTTTTGTCCAATTATTAATAGTAGAGTAGTTTATTTGGAGTGTAAAGAATGTGAAGAAAGAAATTGTGAAAATCAGGATGTTGAATTAACTGTTGAAAAAATAATGAGACCAAAGAATAAAATAGAGGAGATATCTATGATTGATAATGAAAAAAGAAGTGATAAGTTTATACCTATGAATAGAGAACAGTTTAATTTATGCACTGCTTTTGCTTTGAGAAATGGTGATAGAAAAGTATGTTATTGTAAAATAGAGGATGATATATATTATGGAGGAATGGCTAATACATTCAAAGAAGCCCTTGAATGGTGTAAAACTTTCTATGAAGAAAATCCTGATTGTGATTTAAAGATCGTCAACTATTCAGGATCGGTAAGTATATGGGATAAGCATTCTATTTTATATGAACTAGGTATAATTACAATAAAGAAGATTGTTCCAAGTATTTAGATGAACTGAATTTAAAAATTAATTTATATACAAGAAAAAGATGACCTAATATTAGGTCATCTTTGTTATTCTTTAATGTAATTTAACTTCATGGTAGTTTTTTCCATGGCATCTCCATCTTTAGGGCTAGTTACAAATACTTCTAGGATTATAGATTGAGACTCGATATCTAGTTTTATATCTTTTGCAAATATTCCTGTGTCTGGTGCAGCCGTTGTTGCTTGAATGGCTCCCTTTGTAATAACCTCACCATTCTCTTTAGTAATTTTATATTCAACTGAACCTTCCCATACTGAAGCATAACCTAAGACTTTTACAGTTCCTTTTTGATCTATCTCTCTTGCAGGATAGATAAGTTTAATACTCTTACCTTCCTCTATCATTTTTTCAAAAACTACTGGAACCTCTACATAGTTTTCATCACTAGAATATATTCTTACCTTACCTTTTTTAGTTTGTGGAGTATCAAAGAAATATAGGTATTTATTAAAGTGATTCCAACTATCATGACTTTCTGTAATTTCAATTACTTTATCCTCTTTATTAAGGACATTATTATTATCATCTAAAACATCAACATTCAAAGAATTGAGAGAAGTTAATCCTTTAATTTGGATTTTATTATCTATTTTAATCATTTCAAATGGCGTTTCTAACAGAATGTCTTTGTTCTCTGATAATATTACTACCTTATTTTTATTCTCTTGCTCGTTGATTTCAGGTGTGTCAACTTGATTTAGGTTGGGGTAGGATTTTGCACATCCTACTAATCCGACAACTAAAACAATTAATAATAGCAATAAACTATTTTTTTTCATAACTAATCCTCCTATAAATTTGTTTTCAAATAAATTATTTCAAATTATATATAGATAAGTCAAGGTTTTTAACTATATATTTTCATTTTCAATATAACAC
Organism: Alkaliphilus sp. B6464; assembly: GCF_018141165.1. NCBI lineage: Bacteria > Bacillati > Bacillota > Clostridia > Peptostreptococcales > Natronincolaceae > Alkaliphilus > Alkaliphilus sp. B6464. The sequence goes on along the minus strand of NZ_CP058558.1, from coordinate 163,728 downwards.
ACATGAAAATATTTCTAATTTATTTAAAAAATATTAAATTAGACTTGACAAGTGCAATAGTAATTAATATAATGTTATTAACAAATAGTTAATAACTTAGGGTTAATAATATAAAATTATAAAAGAGGTGGCCATTATGAATAATGAAATCAGAAATGCAAATGGATTAACAGAACAGGAATTTATAGATACATATGACGCAGGTAAATACAACGATAATAAACCTTCAGTAACATCGGATGTTTTAATTTTTACTGTACAAAGCCAAGATAACGCAAAAGATTTCAATAACTTAAACGACAAAAAATTAAAAATCTTGATGGTGCAAAGAGGAGATTTTCCAGATATTAATAAATGGGCTTTACCGGGAGGATTTATTGAAAAAGGAGAGACATCATTACAAGCAGCAGAAAGAGAACTTCAAGAAGAAACTGGTATAGAAGAAGTTTATTTAGAACAACTATACACATGGGATAATATTGGAAGGGATATAAGAGATAGAGTTATTTCTATTTCTCATATAGCACTCGTGGACAGTACAGAATTAGAAATAAAGGCGGGTAGTGATGCTAAAGATGCAAGATGGTTTGGAGTAGATAAGAAGATCACAAGGATAGATAAACAGATTACTGAAAATGGATACATTAAACACAAATATATAGATCTTTGTCTTATTAATGAAGATATAAAAATTAAAGGAGAAGTAAGAGAAACAATTACAGTTAAAGGTAGGGCAAGAAAAGTTAAATTAGAAGTTTTAAATAAAAAAAACAGTCAAATTGCTTTTGACCATGCAATGATGATTTACTATGGGTTGCAAAGATTAAAAAACAAAGTCGAATACACTGATATAGCATTTAACCTATTACCGGAATTGTTTACTATCGCAGAGGCCCATAAAATCTTTGAACTGACAACTGGTATAGAATATACAAATCAAAACTTTAGAAAAAGATTTGATCATATGATGATAGAAACCAATGAAACATCAAAAAAATATAGTCCTAGACCTGCTAAGTTATACAAATTAAATATCAATTGGGATGATGAAGAATAAAGGGGGAATGGTTTATGAGTATAAATAGAAATGAAGTTCTGACTAAAGGAATTAAGGCACTAGAGGGAATGATAGATGTAGTTAATGTAGCACCTGCATTGGATATAGCACAATTAAATCCAGAAGAAACTGTTTTATCAATTGTGGATATGGTTAAAGGATTTACAACAGAAGGTATTCTAAGTAGTCCTAGAGCAAAAGAACTTATAGATCCAATTAAAAGACTACTTGAGAAATCTAAAAGCAGAGGGTTTACAGTTGTTGCTTTTTTAGATAGTCATACTAAGGAGTCTATGGAACTTAAATTTAGGCCAGAACATTGTTTGCAAGGGACAGAAGAAAGCGAATTAGTAGACGAAATGAAAAATCTTGGGATAGATTTAGTTTTTCCTAAAAACTCGACTAATGGATTTATTACAGATGAATATCTAAATTGGATTAAAACTTCAGGTTCTAAGTTTAAGAATTTTATAATAGTAGGTGTTTGTAGCGATATTTGTATCTCTCAATATGCACTAACTAAGAAATCATATTTTAATGAAAGAGATATGAATAGTAGAGTAATTGTACCAATGAATTATACAGATACTTATGATTTAGGAGTACACAATGCAGATTTAATGAATTTATTTAGTTTTTATCAACTTATAGATAATGGAATAGAAGTCGTTAAGACTATAGAATAAAGGGGGCGTTCATTATGACAAAATTCAACAATCAAAGAATAGCAAAGGAAGTTTTTCAAATAGATCCAAGGATTAAATCAGGATGGTTTTCTGATGAATACTTAAATAATACAGCAAAAATATTAACTGTTCTAGCACAAGAAGGTTATAAGTTTGGTGACAATAAAAGTGATTTGATTGATGTAAATACAAAAAAAGTAGAAAATGGAAACATTATAGTAGAAATGCAGTTTTTCACAAGAAGAAAACCATTAAGTATTATAGTAGGTGTAGATGAAGCGTTAGCCATTTTAGAAGAAGAAACAGGGTATTATGATGAAAAAGGAAATTTTGTAAATACGTATCATGAGTTAGATGTAGAGGCTGTTCATGATGGAAATATTGTAAGATATAACGGAGATCCATTAAATGTTCAGCCTATGCTGAAAATTAGAGGTAGATATAGAGATTTTGCACATCTTGAAACAGTATTGTTAGGTGTATTATCGGAACCAACAAGAATTGCAACTAATGTATTTAATACGCTAGTTGCTGCTAACGGAAAAGATGTATTATTTTTCCCGGCCAGATTCGCACATTATAAAATGCAAGGTATACATGGATATGCACACAAAATTGCGATTGAGGTATATAACGAAATGTATGGTCAAAAATTACCTGCTTTTGTATCCACTCATGAACAAGGTTCTTGGTGGGGAGGAAAAGGCGGAGGAACTGTATCTCATGCAACTATTGCCTCTTTCTTAGGAAATACTCCTGAAACCATGATGCAGTTTGCTAGGGTAATGCCAGTTGAGATTCCAAGAACTGCACTTATAGATTTTCATAACGATTGCATTGGAGAAACATTAGCAATAATGGAGAAGATGTTTAATAAATATTGGGAATTATATCAGGCAAAGGAATATGACGAGGCTGAAAAATACAAACTGTATGGAGTTAGACCTGACACAAGTGGTAATATGATTGACAAGTGTATTGATGAACCATATTCTGATGATGATTTTGGAGTAAATCCTAAATTAATTTGGAGATTAAGAAAAGCAATCAACAACGCATATAAGGATTGGACAAGTCAGTTTAACTGTACAGATCTTATGTCTAATAAAAAAGAAATTGCCAAACAATGGTGTGAAGATATAAAAATAGCAGTAACAGGTGGCTTTAGTGTTGAAAAAATTGAAAGGTTTGAAAAGTTACAAGTACCAGTTGATATTTATGGAGTAGGCTCAAGCCTTCTAAGTAACGATAAAAAAACTAACAATGATTTTACTGCTGATGTAGTAAGAATTCAGATTAATGGAGAATGGCATAAGTTGTCTAAAGTAGGACGTAGGCCATGTGATAATTCAGAATTAGTAAAAATTCAATAAAAATATGTTATGTTAAAAATGATCAAATATTACAGGGGATTTTCCCCTGTAATATAATTTGAAGGAGTGATTTTATGAAGAAATTAATTGTAGTATTCGGTGGTGCATTTAGTCCGATAACCAATGGACATTTATCTCTTGCCACAGAAATTATTAATGAACATAAGGTTGAAAAAATTTTATTCTTACCAGTAAGTGATATATATTCAAAGAAAGATCTTATTTCTGCTGATAATAGAGTATCTATGCTAAAGGAAGTGTCTAAATCAAACAGTAAATTCGAGGTATCAGAGGTAGAAACAAGTTCAAAAAAACTTTTAAACACTATTGATTCATTAAGAATAATTCAAGAACAATATCCTAAAAACAAAATTGCATTTGCTATGGGGACGGATAATTTATCATACCTTCATACTTGGGAAGGATATGATGATTTAGCAAAGAACTTTTTGTTTATGATAATTGAAAGAAATGGTGAGTCAATGGATAGAATTATAAACTCTAATCCACTTTTGAAAAAATATGAAAATAGTTTTATAAAACTAAAAGAAAAAATTAGGAATGATATTAGTTCTACTAAAGTTAGAGATTTATTAAAAGAGGGAAAATCTGTAAGATATTTAGTTCCTGATGAAGTATACCATTACATCCAGAATAATAATTTATATACTCTCCGCAATTGGGATAAAGAAATCGAAAAGATCGTTTCTTGGATTAAAGAAGTTATTAATACAGCAGGGGCCAAGGGTATTATACTTGGGCTTAGTGGAGGTTTAGATAGTGCAGTTGTTGCAGCATTATCTAAAAAGGCAACGGATAATGTATTAGGACTTATAATGCCTTGTAGTAACGGATTAAAAGATGAATTGGATGCTTGCAAGGTTTCAGAAAGTTTTAACATAGATACAAGAGTCGTAGATCTTAAACTGTCTTGGGAAAAAACGTTAGAAACAATCAAACAAAGTACAGAAGTCGAACTTTCTAGTATGGCTATTTCTAATATTAAACCGAGACTTAGAATGACAACCTTATATACTATTGGCCAATCATTAGGATATTTAGTAGCAGGAACAAGTAATAAATCAGAAATAACTATGGGATATTTTACAAAATGGGGAGATGGAGCATCTGACTTTAATCCTCTTGCTAATTATACTAAAACCGAAATATTTGAAATGGCAAGATACTTAGATATTCCTGAAGATATTATCAATAAGCCTCCAAGTGCTAATCTGTGGGAAGGTCAAACAGATGAAGATGAAATGGGGATTACTTATAAGGAACTTGATGAATACTTAATGAATGGAACTGGAACTGAAAAAATCATACAAAAAATCGAAAGCACTTACAACAAGACCTCTCATAAAAGATATATGCCTAAGATTATGAAATAAAGAAAAGATACCTAACTATAGGTGTCTTTTTTAAGAAGGGTTCCCAAAATAGTGTGTTGATAATGATATTACTAAGCATGGAACAATTTAACCAAAAACAAAATATCGTGCAGATTTAGTGTTGAATATAAGTTATCATATAGATAGTTACGATTAAATATTAGTAAGGAAAGAAGGAATTACAGTGGCAAATACAATAATAAATAGATTATTAATAAAAGGTGAAAAAGGTGAAGTAAGTCAATTCTATAACTTTATCAAGAAAGATACAGAAGAAGAAACCTTTGGTATTGGAGTTGTTGATTTTAATAAAATAGAGCCAATGCCTAATGAAATAATGGCTTTAGAATTAGAAAACGGTTGTGCAGAAGACAGATATTTTGAATGGACTAATAAATACTGGGGAAGCAAAGGCAATGCTTGTGGTATTTCAAATAGAGTAAATACAAAAAATGATATATGGTTTAAAACATCAGGGGGAAATTCTAAAAAGATAGTTGAAAAACTATCAGAAATGTTTCCCAACATAGAAATAGAATACTCCTTCTATGACGATTTTGATTTAGGAAGTAATGTCGGAAAATGTATTTTTAGAAATGCAACTTTATTGAATGAAACTAAATTAGATAATAAAAGTAAAGAAGCATTTGAATTCATACTAACACTTGAAGCGTGTACTCCTGATATAAAAGGATTAATATATAATTTTGAAATTGATAATTACGAATATATGGAATAATTATTTTGGTTTTGGGTGGAGAAGATTACGGAGCAGATATGTCCACCATATTACAAAAATTAGAAGACGGGAAATTATAGCCCCATCCACGCACTTGTTTTGATACCCTTTAAGAAGAAGTTGAAATAAGACAAATGTTGAATTCATAGATGATAATATTGAAAATTTCATTAAATTCAGAGAAAATTATGGGATGAATCTAATAAGAGTTTAGATCAGTATTTGAAATAAAGAGGAGGGTTTTGACCTTCCTCTATTTTTTATAATATAATTTAAAAAATCTTGATAAACCTCTTAAAATTTCATTATTATGAGTTATGTTAAACATAAGGAGGTATGTATATGGAATTTAATAAGGTTATTTATATAAATAGTGAAGAAGTATTTTTACTACATGAAAAATTAAAAGAAATAAAAATGAGTTTTATAAATCAACATTTGGATTTTAATTATAGAGAATTTCCTAACGAGATAAATGCTGCAATATTAAGGAACGAAATAGAGACATATCCTTTAATGGCTGAAAAAAAGATGATTGTGTTAAAGGAAATTAAGGAAGATGACGAAATGGTTAAACTATTTCAAGATATTCCCGATTTTTGTTCAATCATTATTGTGGCTACACTTGATAAGCGAAAGAAATTATTCAAAAGTATCAAGAAAATAGGAGAAGTAATAGAATTAAAACCCTATAATGAATCTCAAATGGTTAATTGGATAGTTAAAAAGGCTGAAGAATCTGGTATTAAGATATCTAAAAAATGTGCGAGTAAAATAATTAGCCTGTGCGGGCTTGACGATATGTACAATATCTATACAGAAATTATTAAACTTTCTAATATGAATCAAGAAATAACTGAAGAATTGATTGAAAAGGTAGTGACTAAATCTATAGAGTATGATTCATTTCAAATTGTAAATGCAATTAGTAATAAGGATAAAGCAAATGCCTATCAACTTATTCATAACTTCTGTCAAAGAAATGAATACTTTCCTTTGATTGTAAGTCTTATTAATAGAAATTTTGCTATTCTTAAAATGATGAAAACGATGAAAGATAACGAAATTAAGGATGCAGCAGGAATACATCCTTATTCTTTAAAAGTTTTAAAGCCATATGTTAAACAATTTAATGAGGAAAATTTAGATTTTTATATAAATGTATGTTCAGAAATTGATTTTGACATGAAAAATGGAATTGATCATAGGATAGCACTTGAAAAATTAATAGGAGTGATCGAGTAATGAAATTAATTGGACAGGATAAAATAATAGATAGTTTAGATTTCAAAGGACCATATGCGATTATTGGACCAAAGGGAAGTGGTAAAACCACACTAGCAAAGGAAATTGCTTTAAAGGTTGTTTGCGAACATGGTTTAGGATGTAGAGATTGTAAAAAGTGTAGTACCTTTATAAGCGAAAATTATCCAGACTTCCATTATCTATCGGGTGGAAAAATTGATGAGGTTAAAGAACTTGTCAGAAAATTAAATATAAAACCTTTTTACAAAAGGCATGTTGTTATTTTTGATAATTTTGATGAAATGACATTTGCTGCACAAAATTCGCTCCTTACAATAATTGAGGAGTCAACACAAGATATATTATTTATTTTAGTAGGTTCAAAGGTTAGTAAAATATTAAGAACAATTCTCTCAAGATGCTACAAACTTTCACCAACTCTATTAGGTGAAGATGTAATAAAAAAACAACTTAAAGAGAAATATCCTGAAGAAGATATAAAGTTGTTAGATTTTGCTGTATCCTATAGTTTTGGCAGTCTTGGGGTTGCATTTGATATTATTGAAAGAAAAGAGTTCTACATCATGTTAAGGGAAGATGTCCTAAATATAAAGAAGAAAAATTTCTTTGAAATGGCAAGTCGTTATGCTAAAGATTATAAGGGTGATACAAATGAGATATTTAATTTTTATGAAAAGTTTATAAGATATTTAATGATAAAAAATATAGAAAATAATGTAAGTAATATTAGATTATATAATTCATTAAAGCAATTATTAGAGTATAAGGAACAAATGGATAATAACATCAATAAGACTATGCTGTTTCAAAACATCATTATATCATTGCAAAAGGCTATATAACAGAAGTGATATTTATGGAATATATTCATTAGTAGAGAGCAGTAAAAAATGTTTTGAGAATATAGAAGAATTAAAGAAAGAAATTCAGAATACTATCATAAAAGTTTCTGATATGGTTTATATGGACGCTTTATTGAATATCATAATAATTGATAAAATAGAAAGAGAATTGACTTATAAAATATATTCTCATGATATAGATGGAGAGAAAGTCTATGATACAGTAGACGAAATCTTGCAAGGTTTTGATATAAAAACAGAACTAAATGAATCTATTTATATTACTGTTGATAATAAAATTATAACAATATGTAAATATATAATTTAAAACCCCTAGATAGGGGTTTTAAATTTAGACTAGTTACTTAATTTAATCGATTCCTGAGCCTTTTTATTTATTTGAATAGTTGTGTTCGCATTTGAATTTGAGACGTAAATTGCTGTAATAGACGAAATTGCTAAAAGTAATACAAGAGCAAATACTTCTACACTACCTTTTCTCCATAGTTTTTTAGTTTTTCTCATAACAATCACCCTTTCTATATTAAAACTTGCTATATAATAAAATAGAAAAAGAATATATTTAAAATCAAGTCTAAATTAATATAAGTTATAAAAAAATAAAATAAATTGGAATGAATTAAATACAAACAGGGCATTATATTAATAGAACTCCTCATTGTATCCATAAAATCATCTTTTTTATAGAGACTAATACATCATACTTTGAAAAATTAAGATGAAAACATTTATATAGTGACAACGAAGGTCTACACAAAACGCATAACAATATAAATGCATAAAGAGGAGATCAGATAAAAAACCTCACCAAAAGGTGAGGTTTTAGTTATATAATTTAATTTGTTTTTACAGGTTTTTAACATGTTTGAGTAGATATTCAAAAACATTACCACGATAGTTATTATATTGATTCATCCAATAATCGACACTTGAGCGGGTATTGATATTAAGGTATTCGAGAAAATTATCTATTCCATATTTTTTAATATATTCATCAGGATCTAACCCTTCTGGTAATATAAGTATATCAAGGTTCCCGACCTTCTCTAGCGTTCTTTCTACTGCTCTAATTCCTGCATCATCACCATCATATATAATAATTACCTGTTCTGCAATTTCTTGAAGAATTTTATAATGAATGGAAGTAAGTGCAGTTCCTAGAGTTCCAATGGCATAATCAATACCTGCTTGATGCATAGCAATTACATCCATATACCCCTCACTAACAATAATTTTTTTTAATTTTCCATTAGTATTAATCTTTTTAAAGTTAATCATATTAAGAGCATAGAGATTATTTGATTTTTTAAATAGAGGAGTATTTCTTGTATTAATATATTTTTTAGGACTACTACCTAAAGTTCTTCCTCCAAAACTAATAATATCGCTGCCATCTAAATTATATATAGGAAACATGATTCTATCTTTAAACATATCATAATATCTACCTGTCTTTTCATCTTGCCCAATAACACCTGCTGTCAATAAATCTTCTTCTGAGAAATCTTTTGATAAATATCTTAACAATTTGTTAAATTTAGGAGCATAGCCCAATTCAAATTTATCTATGATTTCTGAAGTTAAACCTCTATTTAATAAGTAATTTATAGCCTCTTGATTTTCCTTTAGTTGTTCTTTGAAAAACAGCATGGTTTCATAATTAATAAGTCTATAAATTTCATTTTCATATTCTTTATTTCGTCTTGCCTTAATCACTTCTAAAGGATTTCGCTTCAGTTTTCCTTTAAATATTCTTTCGGTCATTATCCATTCATCTGTATTTGACATGTCAGCACAAAGACTTACTAAATCTTGATTGAAACCACACACAGGGCAAGAAAACTTATTATCCTTAAAATACATATAGTGGCTATTGTCCTTGATGCAATTTGTCCTAAGAAGTGTATGTTTTAAACCTCTAACTTCTTCAAATTTAAACATATTACATATATTCTTATTTATCTCGCCTTTGAATATGTCAATCACTAAAATCCCTCCATTGCCATTAACATAACACATTTTAATAAAACCCTAATTATGTACTTAAACATATATTAAATAATCATAAATCGTAGAATCAATAAAATTTATTAGATTTGGTTTGAGAGTCGTAAAATTGTTGAAATTTTTCTAACTATTAATAAGTAGGCATTAATTATGGGATACAGTATTGAAAATATACAGTACTTACGGTACTGTTTTCGCATTTTAATAAAAAAGTCAAAAAAATAAAATTTACTATTGACTTTTAATATATCTGTATGTATAATATTAAAACATTTTGCTTGATGGCAAAAAAATATGGATGGATACCCAAGTTAGGTTAAAGGGGGCTGACTGTAAATCAGTTGCTTTGGCTTCGGAGGTTCAAATCCTTCTCCGTCCACCAGTCTGCCTTCCTATGATACCTTACGAGGCCATAGGTAAAAACCTTAGTGAGAAGAATAGGTTGAAGGCTTTAATACTTCTCACAACAAAATTTATTAATTATTCTAGGAGGTTGATTCACATGAGAAGATTACAAGTATTAGTTAAATTGCAAAGAAATACAAGTATTCTAAAACCTTTTTTACATGAAGATAAAGGTTTAGTTTGCGATTCTAATTTTGCTCCTTGGATAATTATATTTAACTTTAAAAACCTTATAATTAATAGTTTACTTATGCAAAGAAATAAATATATATATAGCCTATGTTGATGTCTAATTGTATTTTTATATATTGATCAATATAGTTGTATATAAACTATTCTGTATAAGAATAGTTTTTTATTTGCCTAAAATATGCATAGATATCCAAATGGTTTAAGGAATCATACTGCAAATACGAGAATTGTGAGTTCAAATCTCACTCTATGCTCCAATACGGGTATTTAGTTCAGTTGGTTAGAGCAATCGCCTCATAAGCGATAAGTCACTGGTTCAAGTCCAGTAATACCCACCATTTTTGGAAGTATAACTCAAGTGGTAGAGTAACCGACTTTTAATCGGTAGGCTACAGGTTCGAGTCCTGTTACTTCCACCAATATAGAGGTGTAACTCAGTTGAGGAGAGTATATCCCTTACAAGGATAAAGTTGCAGGCTCAAGTCCTGTCACCTCTACCAATTATATATGTCTCCGTAGCCTAATAGGATAGGCTCTTGATTACGAATTAAGTATATGCAGGTTCAAGTCCTGTCGAAGATTCCAAAACAATATGCAGGTATGGTCTAATGGTATGATCTCTGACTTCCAATCAGAGGACATGGGTTCGATTCCCATTATCTGCTCCAAATATATCCCTGTAGCCTAAAGGAGAGGCAGCAGATTTCCAATCTGCTTCATGTAGGTTAAATCCTATCAGGGATGCCATGGGGTAATAGTTTAGATGGGAGAACACTTGGTTTGCAACCAAGAGGTCGAGGGGTCAATTCCCTCTTACTCCACCATTATGTATAAAAGGATGTGGCAGCATGGATTATAAAAGAATTGAAAACATGATTTCATTAGCGATACTTATTGTCATCATTATAAGCCTATTTATCCTTGCTTAATAAATATGGGAAGATAACTCATTTGGTAGAGTGCCTGTGTGAAATACAGGAGGTGACTGGTTCAAGTCCAGTTCTTCCCACCATTATATATGGCAGATTGGTGAAGTGGCAAACACACAAGACTTTCAATCTTGGATCAGGGGTTCAATCCCCCTATCTGTCACCATTATTAATTAAATTATAAAAAGATATTGATTTTAGAAAAGACATGAGTATAATCTTAAAATCTTTAGTATCAGAGTGTGGCCAAGTTTGGTAAGGCACATGGTTTGGGACCATGAAATCGTAGGTTCAAATCCTACCACTCTGACCATTTTAAAAATATTTTTAATAAAATCAAAAATATTTTTAAACATGTGTTATGTTAAAAAAGAAGTTGTGGACATGTAGTTCAGTGGTTAGAATACACCTGTGATGGGTGAGGCCATTGGTTCAAATCCAATCATGTCCAAAATGTGGGAATGTGGCGGAATCAGCATACACATACGGCTTAAGCCCGTATGTGCGGACATGTAGTTCAGTGGTTAGAATACATCTGTGATGGGTGAGGTCATTGGTTCAAATCCAATCATGTCCAAAATGTGGGAGTGTGGTGGAATCGGCATACACATACGGTTTAAGCCCGTATGCCCTCTGGGATTGAGAGTTCAAATCTCTCCACTCCTACCAAATATATAGGGGTATGGTGGAATGGCAGACACGCTAGGCTTAGAATCTAGTGGCAATAGTCGTAGGAGTTCGAGTCTCCTTGCCCCTACCAATATGGTAAGGATAGTTCAGTTGGATAGAACGCTAGATTGTGGATCTAGTTGTCGAGGGTTCAAGTCCCTCTCCTTACCCCAAATATCAAAAATGTAATATCAGAGTGTGGCCAAGTTTGGTAAGGCACATGGTTTGGGACCATGAAATCGCAGGTTCAAGTCCTGCCACTCTGACCATTTTAGAAATATTTAAAATATGTGTTATGTTTAATTTGATAGAGATTAAAATATTAAAACCCAAAGGAGATGATAATGATGATGAAGATAAGTGTTGGAAATAAGGGATCTGTACCCACAATAGAGTATGTTGTACTTATTACAATGATTGCACTTGTTATCGCTTTACCTTTCATGATGATATTTAATTCTAAAGAGGATGCAATGTTAGATAGAAAAGATAAAGTTAAACAATTTGAGTTACTACCTTTAGAAAGAGATGGTTCTCATTTAGGATATGGCTTTTATAATGGAGATCCAGTATATGTAGTAAAGGTTACAAAGGATAATTCAACAAAAACAACTTACATAAAAGAAAAAAACATAGTATCTCTGAAAGAAGGAAAAGAGAATAAAATAGAGGCTATACGAACTAGCAGGTTTTCTGAAAAATACTTAATTGAAGTTTGCAATAAAGAATTAATATCAAATTATGGCGTAATAAAAGAAAGATCCAGAACAGCATCTCCTGTGATGATCATCCCATCTATGTAATCATAGAAACGATAAATATTGCAAAAACACACTAATTGAAAAATTTTCCTTATTAGGGATAGTAGACTACCTACTCTAATTAAAAAACTATAATAGGTTAGAAACTTGTCCCTTGTGGTAGTCCAAAACAAGTTCCTATTATATGTCGCTAAGATCATAGGTTGGGAGGCGACAAAACATATTTTTAAAATTAGTTTAAAAATATTTAAGACATATGTTATGTTAAAACAAATATAGACATGTAGTTCAGCGGTTAGAATATACGTCTGATAAACGTATGGTCATTGGTTCAAATCCAATCATGTCTACCATTTAAATATGACCTGTTAGTTCAGTGGTAGAATATCTGACTGTCTATCAGAAGGTCATGGGTTCGAGTCCCATACAGGTCGCCATTTAGATCTTAGCAATACTATCAAGATTTTTTATATAAGTTTAAAGTTATATACTAATATATTATTCTTGGGTAGTTCAGAGGTGGAACGCCTGACTGTTAATCAGGATGTCGTGGGTTCGATCCCCACCCCAAGAGCCATTATGTTTTAAATCTAATGATAGGGAATAGCCAAATTGGTACGGCACTAGACTTTGACTCTAGTAATCGTAGGTTCGAATCCTACTTCCCTAACCATTAATAGAATTATAGAATAAAGAGTTTACTAATTTGCCGAAGTAGCACAATTGGCAGTGCATCCGATTTGTAATCGGAAGGTTGTGGGTTCAAATCCCACTTTCGGCTCCAATTTATTTAATTATTAATTGTTAGGCGAAAGGCAAAAATTGGTGTAATATAGAAAAACTAAGAAAAGAGCATATCTATATTGGTTTTATATTCACACCACATAATATGGAAGGATGTCCGAGAGGTTTATGGTGTCGGTCTTGAAAACCGATAGGGGTAGCGTTCCTATCCCTCGTGGGTTCAAATCCCACTCCTTCTGCCATTACATATCTCTATCAAGAAGGTGGAATATTGAGGAAAGATATTCTTCTTCAATAACGAGTGGAGATTGTTTGATTTAACTATTGTCTGAGTAGATAATGTATATAACTAACTGCTAATAGGCTAAGTTCTGACATGAGAATTAAGGGAGGTTATGTAGATTATTGTAGCAGGGTGATGCAGAGGTGGCAGTTTAGGTTCATAACCTAAAAGTCGTGGGTTCGAGTCCCATCCCTGCTCCCATTACGTAATTCAATACAAACCTGTTTTCTAAAGTATTTTTTATACTTTCTCGATGTATAAGTGAGAGAGATAAAGTGCCTATTATTTAAGGGTGTAACAAGCAGCCATCATACCTAGAATTAACTATTTATATTCTATGATATAGTAGTAACACAATGGTTTTGTATTGGACTTTTATGTGGAAGGTTGTCCGAATTGGTAAGGAAGCGGACTGCTAATCCGTAGTCGGACTAATAATTCGACTTGTGGGTTCGAGTCCCACACCTTCCGCCATAATTATATTTAAAAAAGAAAATATAGATAATAACAGGATGTGATATTATGCTGATTAAATATTCAAAAGGAGGACTACTTATAAGTTCTGTCGCCTCATGATAGAGGAGGTGTAGCCATGAGTAGATCTTTTAAAAGAACGCCAGTTATGAAAACTGGTGCCCAAGGGTCGAGAAAATTTTCAAAACGAGAGTCTAACAAAAAAGTTAGAAGATATAATAATGTTATTACTAATGGGAAAGCGTATAGAAAACTCTATAATTCATGGAATATATATGATTATATTTTCTATGTTCCTTGGAGTAATCATGAAAATTATCTTTATAGATCAAAAAATGAGTGGGAAAAGTATTATTATAGAAAATAAAATTTATTAATACGATATATTAGCCAACTGTACAAAAGTTGGCATTATAGGGGTGTAGTTCAGTTGGAAGAACAGTGGTCTCCAAAACCATATGTCAGGGGTTCGATTCCCTTCACTCCTGCCAATATGTTAAGAATAAAAAAGACTTTGGATTTCTCAAGGTCTTTTTTTATAAAAAACTCCTCTAAATCTTAGAGAAGGAGATTATAAAGGAGAACACTTAAAAAATAGAAGTATCCTTTAAAATTGTATCATAAAAATAAAAGGAAGGGAATAAATCCCTTCTAATTATTAATCCTTAATTTGATAATGTATCTTCATCAGAATCAATATCATCTACTTGAATTATAGGAATTTCTAAATAATGCTTTTCTGTAGGTTCCCCAACAAACGCATAACAATAAACCATATCATCTCTATCATATCCTATTTCAATTTCTGTAATTTTCTTATCTATAATATTTTTTTCATAGTATTCTATCATAGATATACTATCGGCTAAATCAGGCAATTCCTCTCCTGACTCATCTTCTTCTTGAATAGCCCACCTAAAATGGACTTCGTAACATAAGCCATCATCTAATTTAACATCGCTCTTAATATGGTGAAAAACGTGTACTTGCAATAATTCTATTACCTTTTTACCTAACAATATTTCTTCATATTTCGATTTATCATTCACACCATGTTTTTCAATATATCTTTCAAGTCTACTATAATTTGTACATGAACCCATTCTATCATTCTCCTTTCAATATTAAATGCCACATATGAAACAGTGAAACCCTACATATAAAAGACTATCAATATTATGTAATTATCAATTTATATTTCAAGTTGATTAATTATACGTATTGCCAGTACGATAATAATTTCTCGATAGTCTGATATCAAATTAGCATCAGTTTTTGCATATTGAACCAGACAATAGAGTATCTCATTTTGTGTATCAATACCATTTTTAAGAAGTATGAAATAAGTTATGATATTAACCACAATTTCTTCAACATCTTCATTTTTATAAAATAGATTATGAATATGAATATAGTAATGTATATATTCGTGTACTATTACTTGAGAGGTTTCTAGTATTGATAAGTTTCTAGCAAATAATATCTTCATACTATTATTTTTTTCAACAATAAAAGCACCCTTTACAGGCAATTGCTTATTAAATTCTAACTTTAATCGTTTATCAGATTTAAGTATGTGATATATTTTATTAAAAACGTTTTGGCAAATTAGGGGATCTCCTTCTGGATAAAAGTATTCTTCACCATAAGTTTTTAATAAATATGTGCCTAAGTTCATTAACCGTACATCATCTAAAAGATACTTTTCAACTTCTTTATAAAATTTAATATATCTACCAAGCAATATGTCAAATTCATTTTCTAAGAAAGACCTTGATTCCACTTTATACTCCTCCTTCTAACTGTTTCATTAATTACTGCATATTTGTTTTTAATATAACACCTGTTTTAGACATAAAAGAGCCAATGAAAGTTTTAAAATATATGTTATGTTAAAAGCAAATTACTAAAGATCAAACTTTTGTTGTTTAAGGAGGATTCTAGGTGAAAAAAAAAGAGAAAGTTAGTGTAAAATTTAAATTTAATTCTGTACGTTCAAGACTCATGATTTCATTAGTGTGTATGTCTATTTTTGCAATAGGTTCAGTGGGAATAATAAATTATATTAAATCTTTTAATATTCTACAGCAAAAACTAGCAGTTACTAGTAGCCAAACTTTAGGATATATTAATACAAGTATCAGTAATTATCTTGTAGGTGTAGAGAGTCAGGCAGCAATACTTTCAGAACTTCCAATTCTGAAAGATACTTATCATTACAATGTAAGCAGAGAGGAAATTGATGTAGTATCAAGTGCCACTGTCAATGAATCAATTGATACAATATCTAGTGCTACTGTTGGTGCTAAAGATTCATTAATAGGGGTATTTAAAGAAATAGAAAAAATTAACCCTAATGTAAAAAATGTATTTTTTTCTATAATAGATAAGACAACTATAATATATCCAGAGGTAGATTTAAGTAGATTTGATCCTACAACAAGAACTTGGTACCAACTAGCCATAAAGGACAATGGCAAGGCAGTATGGATTGACCCATATAAAGACATTACTTCTGGAGATATCATAGTAACTGTATCTAAGGCTGTGATAGATAATGGTAAGATTATAGGAGTCGTTGGTTTAGATGTTGATTTAAAAGAGTTTTCTAAGAATCTATCCAGTCTAAAAATAGGTGAAGAAGGATACGTGTATGTTGCAGACTCAAATGGAATAGCATTAGTACATCCTAATGAAAAAATTGTCGGAACGGATGATCCTAAAAAATCACCTATATGGACAGATGTTTTAATGAAAGGAAAAGGTTTCGTAAATTATAATTATAAGGGAGCGAAAAGGTTAGGAATTTATGAAACCAATGAAAAAACCGGATGGAAAATTATTTCTTCAATACCAGAAGAAGAACTATTAAGAGATACAAAAATATTGCTAACAAATACTATATTTATCGGATTGACAGTAATATTAATAACTATGTTATTTTCTTTTTTTATTAGTAAAAGTATTGGAAATAATATAAGAAAATTATTAGATAGTTTCAATAAGGCATCAGAAGGAGACTTAACAGTATCGACTAACTTTAAATCTATAGATGAATTCGGAGATTTAGGTAAAAGTTTTAATAAGATGATTCATAATATTAGAGAACTAATGTTAAATGTTAGAGCATCATCTAAAATTGTTGCACAAACTTCTGATTCAATACTTCAAATAACGGCCGAAACAAATATTGCAATGAATGATATTGCTGCTACAATTCAAGAAGTTGCAACTGGGACTCATGAACAAGCAAGAGATATTGATATGAACTCAAATAATATAAGTGAGTTAGCGAGAGAAATAGAGGAGATTACTAGACATACTTTTGAAGTAGACAAATTGTCCAATAATGCTAAAATATTAGGATATGAGGGTTTAGGTCAGGTTAAAATACTTGTAGATAAAACTGAAAGAACTGGAGAATCTACTAAAAAGGTTAATGAAATAATATTGGAAATGAAAGATTCGGCAGATGAAATTAATTCAATTACTGAAACAATTAATCAGATTGCAGATCAGACAAATTTACTCGCTTTAAATGCAGCAATAGAGGCTGCAAGAGCAGGAGAGGCAGGTAGAGGCTTCTCTGTTGTGGCTGATGAAGTCAGAAAACTTGCAGAACAATCATCTAAAGCCACCCAAAATATTAGTAATCTAATTTCTAATATGAATGATAAAACGAATGAGGCTGTTAACGCTATGAAACAATCGAAAACAAGTGTTGATGAACAAGTTGTTGCAGTAGATTTAACCAAAGGTATTTTTGATAAGATTCTAAATTCAGTTCAGGAACTTGATTCTAAAGTTACAGAAATAAAAGAATCTACAATTGAAATGGATAATAAGAAAAATCAAATTGTTGACAATACCCAAAGTGTTTCAGTAGTTTCAGAAGAAATTAGTGCTAGTACCCAAGAAGTATCGGCATCGGCAGAAGAAATTGCAGCAACAACAAGCACTTTTGTAGAGTGTTCAGAAAACTTAAAGCAGTTATCAGATGAATTAATTCAACAGATGAATAGTTTTAAGTTATAAAGAGAGAGGGGTAATATTACTCCTCTTTATCATCTTCATATATCTTCTCGATTAATTTAAATGTTATTTGTTTTTTATTTAAATCTATTTCATAAACCTGTACTATTACTTTTACTCCGAATGTAAATTTGTCATTTTTATTATTTTGAGAGTAATAGGAGAAAATATCTTCATCATATAAATATTGCTTATCCATATTGAAATCTTCGACATAAATAAATCCCTCAACAGTGTTTTCAAGAGATACAAATATACCTTTGTTTGTTACTCCAGATACAATTCCTTTAAATTCTTGGCCTTTTTTATCTAACATATATTCGCACATTTTGAGTTTTTTACTATCATTTTCACATTGATTTGCCTTCATTTCCATAGAAGTAGCATGTTTGCTTATGTCAGGAAGTTCCTTGTTATACTCTAGAATTTCTTTCTGTGATAAATTTCCATGCAAATACGCTTTAATTATCCTATGAATTTGAAGATCAGGGTATCTTCTAATAGGTGAAGTAAAATGACTATAGTGTGTACTGGCAAGTCCAAAGTGGCCAATGTTTTCGTTACTATACTTAGCCTTCGTCAAACTTCTAAGGAGTATATGATTTATTTGAAAGTATTCTTTTTTATTTTTATATTCTTCTAATATAATTTGTAACCCTTTGGGAGAAGGAGTAATATTAACTTGTTCTTCTGATATAGTATTAAGGAATTTTATGAATGATTGTGCTTTCTCATCTGAAGGTTTATCATGAATTCTATAAAGAAAAGGAATTTCTTTAATAGAGAAATATCTACTAATAGCCTCATTTGTAACAATCATAAATTCTTCTATTAAGTTTGTAGCAGAATTTTTTTCATACAACTCAATAGAGATAGGTTTCTTCTTGTTGTTTAATATAACTTTAGGTTCAGGAAAATCAAAATCAATAGAACCTCTATTATATCTTTTCTGGGCTAATATATTTCTTAATTCTTCCATCATTAATATGTCATCAAGAACATGTCCATATCTTAATATTAATTCTTCATCTTTTTTTTCGATAATTTTATTTATATTAATATAAGTCATTTTCTCAATAGTATTAATTAATGATTCTACAATTTCAGTATTAACAACTTCTCCATTGTGATTTATTTCCATAAAACAAGTAAGAGCAAACCTATTTGTATTTGGATTTAGACTACATAACCCATTTGAAAGTTTTTCAGGTAACATAGGAAGCACACGATCTACCAAATATACACTAGTTCCTCTATTTAATGCTTCTTTATCAAGGGGTGCTCCTTTTTTAACATAATGTGTAACATCTGCTATATGAACGCCCAATTTGTAGTTTCCATTTTTCAATTTTTCAATAGAAACTGCATCATCAAAATCTTTAGTATCTTCACCATCAATAGTGAAAATTTTTAAATGTCTTAAATCTTTCCGGTGCAGAAGTTCTCTTTTTATTTCTTCCTTATCAATTTTATCAGGAAAATCTTCTATTTGTTTTAACACCTCATTAGGAAACTCCGTAGACAGTCCATATTGCCTAATTATTGATATAATATCCATTCCAACTTCATCTTTTTTTCCTAAAATTTCGGATATGGTGCCTTCAGGATTTTTACCATTTTTGGCTCTCTTAATAATTTTAACGATTACCTTATCATTATTCCTTGCACCATTAAAGTGTTCTTTATTAATATAAATATCTTTAAATTTATCATTGTCAGGAATAACAAAAGCATAACTTCCATTATCAATAAAATCTCCTACAATTTTATGTTTTTTTTCTTCAATAATAGATATAATTTTGCCTTCAGATTCATTGCTTTTAGAATGAGAGGTGTATATGATTTTCCCTATAACAAGGTCTCCGTCCATAGCACCGTTTAAATTCTTACTATGAATAAATAAATCTTTAGCAAATCTATTTTTATCTAGAGGAATTAAAAATCCAAAATGATTACTCTTTCCTTGATAATACCCAATGATAGCATCACTAGATAAGATATAAGTTTTATTTGGCATAAAATATACAATTTGCATTTTCTCTAGTTCTTGAAGAAACCTAAAACAGTTAGATTGATTTCTTCTAAGAATAGGGTATAGTCCTATCAATTCTTCATAAGTCTTAGGAGTATAATCACTATCATTCAATAAGGTGATAAGAAACTTTTTAAACATAAGAATCACATCCTTTCGGTA
Organism: Alkaliphilus sp. B6464; assembly: GCF_018141165.1. NCBI lineage: Bacteria > Bacillati > Bacillota > Clostridia > Peptostreptococcales > Natronincolaceae > Alkaliphilus > Alkaliphilus sp. B6464. The sequence continues at coordinate 143,660 of NZ_CP058558.1, read as the reverse complement.
AGGTAACAGCATTATAAAAAAGAAAGAAGTTAGAATCAAATTAAAAATAAAAAGTATAATAAAAAACAGTATTAATGAATACTGTTTTTTGTATATTTCATATTATATTAATTATTTTTTAACTATTTTATAATCGAGAATTATATGTGCTAAAGGCACCTGAATAAAAGACCACCATATATTTATATTTAAGATCCATAGTATATATATAACTATTGGAATTGTAATAATAAACCCTAAATAGCATACATTACTTGACAATAAATAGTTATCTATCTTCTTTAATAGTTTTATTATAATTACTCATTCCTTTCAATATTAATTTTGCCCTTCTAAAATTTTAGGTACTCCTAATCTTACTAAATCATTTTCATAAGAAATATTTCAATTATCTAAAAGATTTCTGAATCCTTGATGCCATAGTGCTTCTTCTTTTCTTCTATCTTTTATCTCATTCAAGAGTCTTGTAAGTAAATCTTCCCATTCAGCATTTTGTCTTACAAAAACACTGCGATTTATAACTAATAAACTATTGTTTAACATCTTTAATTGCGTTTGTCATTATGTCTACTTTTGTGTTAAAAATCAATGAAACAGCCTTATACTTTAAAGGAAATAGACGAAAATGATTTTTAACCCTCCCCAATTTAAACAATTTACAGTATCTTTATTTTAAGAATTTTAAACACAGGATTTTTATTATTGGCTTTGTTTTAAAAGAATGCTGATAGTTCCTATAAAAAATGTATTAGTATTACGAAATATTAGATTATTGATTTATTCTTCAATGACATTGAATGACAAACAAGAGCCTTTACCAATTAATATTCCTCTGGTTTCTTCTGTCACACCCTCTGGTACAACCAACGTACCATACCAACCTTTTAAATTTTCTTTAACCTCTTTAAGAGTAACAATTTTATACTTATAACATGGTGACATTGGAACATATTCAATATTCATTTTTAATCCTCCTTCATACTGTTATTAGATACCTAGTACCTTGTATATACATTTTCTGTAAATCAACACTAATTTAAAGCAAAGCCTTATTGTTTAATCTAACATGCGAATGATAATAGAAATATCAGTATTTGAAAATACTTTTACTATAATGGGCTTAACATCTTCCCAACGGCATTTATCGAGTCCTGATGCAATCTTAGGCATAACTAGAAACTTTTCATTATTAACAATCATTTGATCTTTTAAATCATCTAAACATAACCTTAAATTTTTCAAATACTCGTCATAAGGAATACATTCTCTATTTCTATAATAAGTTTTCCCGGGAACTCTTGCAGCCTTCCATGATTGATCTTTAGTAATTAGATTATAAACCTTTCCAACTTTATTACTTTCGTATTTGATGGCTTTACCTATAATGGCTCTAGGTTTTAGATATACTTTCATTAATGGATCTTTTTTATCAAATATTTTTGTAATACCTGCATTCACATGACAGTCCTCTGCAATGCAATGTGCATAAACATATTTTAATTTATTAGTATTAAATAAATCTCCAATTTCTTCAGTTATAGAGAATTCCGATGATAGATTAGTATTATTGCTAAATAAAGATAATTGTTCCAGTTCTTGTACAGCAAGATATTTATAATCTTGCCAAAACACTTCAATACTTATATCTTTATTACACCATAAAGGTACTTTATATGGACTAAGTTCCCAACTTATTTGAGGATACTCAATTCCCTGTTTATATCCCCATGTTCCAATGGCAATTCTTTGAGCACCTTGAAGTGATTTATTGAGATGTTCAAGAGCCTTGTATACCGCAGGGACCTGAAGATCTACACCACCAGTAGCATCTGCATGAGGATTATATAATGAATTAGCCATATTACATAAATTATTAAGAGTAGTAGGGTGGTTTTTTAAGTATTCATAGTAAGAACGGTTATAAAATTTCTCCAAGGCCTGTTCTCTAGTATAAATCTCATTATTATATTGATAAACTACTTTCCATTTGCCTACTCCATATTTTTTATCCCACTCATTTTTGGACTTCTCTCTATTTTTAGGTCCACCTGCACGACCAATTTTTTTAACTATTCTAAACATAATTAATGCCTCCTATCAATTAATGAATTTCCATATTAAAATCTAATATATATTACATACAAACAACTTCTTTTCTCAAATTATTTTTTTAAACATAACACAGTTTTGAAAGTTTGTTTTTCATATTTTGTGTTATGTTTAGAGTACAAACTTGAAAAAAAGGATATTTAACCATTACTATATATGCACATATTATTTTAGGTATTTATCTACTATATTTTAAAGATATTATTTATATAAAAGGAGGAATTTCATTGAATCTATCGCAATTAGAACGAATAGAAAAAATAAATGAACTAATAAAAGTTATTGGAGATACTGATAGAAAATTTTTTAATTATAATGGCTGTTATTCAAGATTTGTAGTGCAAGGTAAAAAACTTTTTTATATTGATAAATATACTGAAAAAAGAATATATCCTTATCAAAGTTCAAAACACATAGGGTTTTCTGATGGTGGAACGCTGTGGGCCTTAATCAATGATTTTAGAGAATGGATTATTAAAGGTAAACGATCTAATGGAAATAATGGATATGGCGGTTTATATTGTACAAGTTGGGGCTATTCAATCGCAGGAATGGATAAAGTAATATCTAAGGCAAAGGAAATAGGATATTTGAATAATACAGATCCTACATTTCGGATGATGTGTGAAAAGATAAAAGCCAACGGTAATGAATGGTATTTAAGTCATTCTTTAAGAAAAGATTTAGATTGTTAAGTTTGATGATATATATAAAGGAGATATTAATATGAAGTATATGGTAGGTATGGAAGGTTTATTGATTAGTATTTTAAATGTCACTAAGATTGATATAAATGAACCTTTTAATTTGAATGGTTATGAACATAATCCAATTACTATCAAAAGGACAAGGGATGTTATAGGCAGTCTACAGGCTTTAAATAGCAGGAGTGAAGTAGTAGATTACGAGGAAATGTGCAAAATATACACACATGGATATACTATAGATTTAAATGATTTAAATTTATTTAAAGGTTATAAGGATAAGACTGATTACGTAGAGGAAGAAGCCGAATTTTTAGGATACGATAAATCCTTTATTCCACAGGAGAGGTGGAATGTTATTCGAGAGGGAAAGCATGAAATAAATTTTGAAATCTACATGAATGATAGTTTCTCTGTAGAGGTGTTAGGTCATAAAACTATTTTAGATAGAATTGTAATTAAAGGTCGTGGTTATACTGATGAAATATGGAACGGCAAAATATTTATGACTAATAAAGAAGAAACCATGAGAGTTCCGCTACCTAGTGATATAAAAAATAAAGTTTTAAGATATATGATTGCTTTAAAAATTAGGTATAAGCACAATAATGGGAAAAATGAAATTTATTATAAAAATATTCAACTGATCATAGGATTTTTAACAGGACAAAAAATAGAAGAAAGAACAAGATGTTGCAGAGGGCTTTAGAAAAATTATGTTGCATTATAAAGCATGATAATTAGTAATATTCAAATATCTAATACAAAAATCACACAAGTAATTTGTGTGATTTTTATGCATTTTTATCATGTTATTCAAATTAATTATCAACTTCATGTGTTATGTTGAAAATAAAAGGGTGTGCGAATAATGATAGGATATATGAATAATTTTAATGATTTAGTAAGGTTTGGAGTTATGACTAATGATATGAAAGATTTTTTAATTAAGAGTATAAACAGAAAGAAAAACATATTATTTGTAGGTGGAGGTAGTTCTGAAGAAATAGCATTATTAAAAGCATCAGTTAATCATATTCATCCAGAGCATTCAATTGTTATTGTTGAAAGACCTCTTAATATTAATAAAGATAGATATAAAGACAATAAATGTAAATCTATTATTGATAACAGTAAATGTATTATTGATAACATTGATAAGTCTTATCTTGATAGGACTATTATAGGAGAGTGTAGGTGGCCAGAAGAATTACATTTTTTTGTTCATGTTGGAGAAATGCATGGTTCCAATTATTTAGCAACTTTAACTGCTGACAACCCTAAAGAGGCTTTATATAAGTTATCTATGCTATATTATCAATTAAACAAAACTAATATTAATAAAATAAATACAATAATTGCAGAGTCGGTAAATATTATCGTGCAAGTTGAGAAAATAGAGGATAATTCAATAAAGGTATTAAGTATTGGAGAAGTGATTGGTTTTGGAGGAATAGAAATTATAGAAGAAATGAATAGACATATATACAAAAATATGATAGATCCCAAACTAATAATAGAAGAAAATACTGACGCTTTAACAAAAACATTTCACATTAGAGATATGTTTAAACATGAAAAAGAAACAAATAAATTTATAAATACAGGTTGGATGCCAATGTTTAAATAGATGTAATTATTAAAAAGGAGGAGTTTTTAATGAGAGTAAAAGATATTTTTGTGGAAACAGATTTAGAAAATATAATACAGTCTTTAGAAAAATTAAACTTTTACAAAGCAAAATTCAATAAAAAGATCAAGAGATTAATAAATAGTATTATAGAGTCTCAAAATATAAAAACAGGGTATTGCATAGGCCTCGATAAATATAACGATATAAGAATCTATAAAGAAGTAAGTCCTATTAAATTAGAAACTAATAAGTATCATCATGTAAGTAAAATTGCAAATATGTATATTATGAAAGAAATGAAGGTTTTAACTCATGCTGAAATCTGTGCTAAGATACTTGAATATATTAGTCAAGATTTTGAACTTTTTACAGAACCAGAAAGGAAATATTATTACGATGGTGATAGGTATAAAACTTTTATTGATCCAGTTTCAGAGTTTGTATCTATGATAGTAACATTTTTGATTTCTCAGGTAGATAATCAAATTCAATTTGTGCTTCTTCTTTCGATTGGATTTACGGCAGGTATTTTACTGATTGATGGAATAAGAAATAAAAATTTAAGTGCTAAAATGCTCTTTGTTATCTTAGCCTTAATTGCTTTAATGGCTCAGTTATTAATGTTATTAATAATTGTTGGAATAAGTTTGAACTTTATGAGAAAAAAAATAGTTATTAAAAAAATTCAAAAAGAACTATTTAATTAAAACAGATAAATATTATTAAGTTTAAGTTGTAGATAAATAAAAGTCCTTTAGTGTTTGCTAAAGGACTTTTATTTGTCTATAAGAAAGGTTAATCTTATTATTTTTATTAATTAAACTTAGAAAATATATAGTTAGTTTGTCTAATATTTTTCAAAATCTATAATAGAAAATTGAAATTAGAGCAGAAACAAATAAAATATTAAAGAAAAAATGAAGAAAGAGGGGATGATATGCTGAATATAATAATTTGTGAAGATGATAAAAGATTCAAAAACAGTATTGACGAATATGTTTTACAATATATTTCTACAAACGGAATCCAAGGAGAAATAAAGTTAACAACAAATGATCCATATAAAGTTATTGATTATGTTAAAGAAAACAATCATTCAGTTAATGTATATTTTTTAGATATTGCACTTAAATCAGATATAAATGGGCTAATATTAGCCAAAGAGATAAGAAAGCACGATATGAATGGATATTTAATTTTCGTAACTGGTCATCCAGAATTAACATTAAAAACATTTCAATATAAATTAAAAGCGTTGGATTATATATGCAAAGGTGACAACAACTTAAAAAAAAGAATAAGTGAATGTTTAGACGTAGTTGTCTCTGAATGTAATAAACTTAATTTACATCAAAATAATGATATTTTATTTATTAAATCAGGTGCAAATTTTTACAGTATTCCCTATGGTAAGATTATTTTCATTGAAACAACTATAAATCATAAAATTATCATTCATACACTTGATAATCAAATTGAGGTATATGGCTCTTTGTCGGAGATTGGCGAAAAACTTAATAAAGATTTTTACAGATGTCATAGATCTTTTATAATTAACTTCAAACATATTAAGAGAATAAATTTAAATCGAAATGATCTATATGTAATAATGCAAGGTGATCACAAATGTTTTATTTCTAAAAAGTTTTTGAAGGGGGTCATAAACTATGCCAATAACAATTAATATAATTTCTTCAATTATGAGTGCCTTTGTATTTGCATATATTAATAAAGTGTTAAATAAAGTAGATAGAAATATATTTCTTTATAAAACTTCTCAATATGCACTAGTGATCGGAAGTGCTATATTTGCATCAACTTTTATAAATCAAATATTAATTAAAATTAGTTTAATTAATTTAACGTTATTTATTTGCAATAAACTTATTTATAAAACAAAAACAACTCATTCCATTATATATGCAGTTTTTAGTTATTTTATATTCATGATTGGAGACATAGTTTCAGGATTTATTTTAATGTGTATTCTTAATTATAATTTATTAGAAATTCAAAATACAAATATCCTATGGCTTTTGTCAAATAGTTTAACTATCATCATAACTGTGTCTATTATAAGTATTAAATTTATAAAAGAAGTATTAACTGTTAAGGAAACACCCGCAAAACAGGAACTATTAATTGTAATATATGCAATTATTACAGTTTTGCTATTTGATGTACTGCTTTTAATGATTAGTCGATTACCTGAAGATATTGTAAAAAATATTATAAGTACATATGTTGCAATATTCTTATTGTATTTTATCATTACCACGTTAACTTTTCATATAAATAACAATTTAGCAGAAGAAAGATTTAAATATGAACAAAAGAATAGACAATATGAACATTTAATGCTATACACAGAACTTGTGGATCAATTAGTTATGAATTTTAGAAAATTTAGGCATGATTTTAATAATATAATGGCTACACTAAATGGATATTTTGAAAATAATGATATAGAAGGGTTAAAGGAATTTTACAATAAAGAAATATTAAGGGAGTATGGTAAGATTGATATTACAGATGACATATCTTATATTAATCATATTAAAAATCCTGCTATAAGAGGAGTTTTGTCTACGAAGATGGTATATGCAATGCAGTTAGGTGTAGAATTCAAAATAAGTATATTACAGGACATTGATGATATGCAAATAAAAACTATTGATATATGTAGAATTCTTGGTATATTGTTAGATAATGCCATAGAGGAGGCTATGAATACAGAAGATAAAATAGTTTCTTTTGGAATCATGGAAGATAACCAAGAAATATCATTAGTTGTATCAAATACATTTAAAGATAAGCCTCAAATAAACAAGATATTTACCAATTCGTACTCAACAAAGGGAGTTAATAGGGGGATGGGACTAAAGATACTCAAGGAGATAATTAAATCTTATCATAATGTTATAATCAATACATTAATTGATGAGAATCTTTTTGTACAAGAGATCATAATAAATAAAACGCTAGATTAATCTAGCGTTTTTCTTGTTTTATTTATTAATATAGTTCTGCTTTTTAAGTAATGAATCGGGAATTGTTGGTTCTTCAAAAATTAATATAACAGAAGCATAAACTGATGTATGGGCTAAAATATCAGCGAGTAATGCGATCATTTTAGCCAGAAAAACTTTTACTGCTGCCCATGTTATAATGTTCATAGTTTCTAAACCTCCTTTTAAAAAGTCTATATACAAACGGCGTGATTAATAATGAGTTAATAATAATTGATAAGAATATAATATTAGAATAAAAATCTTGTTTAATAACCATAGAAAGTATCATTAATAAAATTGAAGTTATAGAAGAACCAATTTTTAATATTTTACGTAATTTAGGATTGACATATGGTTTTTCCTCTAAATCAGCAGGTGCATATAATATTATCAGTATAAAAGAAATAATAAATGAAATAATTTTAGGCACCAATTTAATAATGATAAATCTTGATATGTATATAGGAGAAAAAAATACAAAGATACTAAGCAGGAAACATGTCCAACTTTTTTTTGCGTGTACTCCACCTGATAAGAGTCTTAGTGAGTTCATACTGACAAAAGAAATAAGAAAATATTTAAATATTCCTAACTTATAGGAGAGTATAAATAATAAAATTACTTTCAAAATATTACATAAGAATATCTCTATCCCATATCCAATACATTCTAAATCATCTTTGTTTTTATTAGGTAAAGTTTCAGAAATAAATTTAATAGTTTTTAGTTTAATATTTTCCCTGATGCTCATTTATTTTATCACCTCTTTTTCAACATAACACATATATAAAGTGAGATTTCTCTCATGAGTGATATTAAAAACAGCAAACATGATAAAAAAGCAGTAGTTCGTGATAGGTCCATTTACTTCTCATAGTTAAATATATATAATCGTATTATCTTTGAATTTATCCATAGAGTTATCCTGTATTTTTTTGATTTATCCCCATGTATTTAATGCATGGGGATTTTTTTATGAAAAATTCAAATTAAAACTTGACTTCGATAAATTGTTTCACTATAATGCCATCACACTGTAAGAATGACAGTTAACTGTAATTAAAGAGGTGATATTTATGGAAGATAAAAAGAAATATTCAGCAAAAGAAATTGCAGATATTATTTCATCAAGTGGTGAATTTGATATAAGCACAAGAACAGTTAATTATTATGCTTTCGATAAAAAATTATTTAAACTAGATAACACTGGAAAAAATGTTTTTACGGATGTAGAAATAAAAAAGATAAAAGGGATTCTTATTTTAAAAAAGTATACAAATTTTACTTTAAAACAAGTAAAGGATATTATTAATCAATTTTCATTAGAGGAAATAGAGGAAAGATTTAAAGGGATAAATATTTATGAAAATACAACTGATTTTTATCAAAGTAATACTTCTAGTTATGTTGCTAAGAAAATTCATTTTAACAACACAGATGACATTATTAAACAAAATAAAAGTGTGGAAAGATCTTTTCTAGCAGCATCTTCAACAGAGGATTACTCAAATAAAATGAAAAATAATAATACAAAAATAACTATTAAAATAAACAAAGATATAACACTTGTTGTGAGTAATGATATTGACTCAAATAAATTAACTAAAATAATAGAGATTATTAATATATTAAATTAAAGAGGAGATGGTTTTATATGAAAATAAAAACAGGATTTGCGAAAGAGATTATTTTAAATAGGGAAGGGTTAAATCATATGGAAATTGAATTAATTCCTCCAATATTGGAAGTAGAAAAAGATAGTAAAAAACCAGTTTTGATGGTTTTGGTTCTTGACAGAAGTGCTTCAATGGATGGCACAGTTGATTCAAATGGCAGATATAATCTTTCTTATTCCTCACTATCTAATCCTAAAGAAAGGTGTTATAGAGAGAGTGAGTCTAAATTGAGTAGAGCAAAAAACTCTGCTATTAAATTCATGGATTTACTAACAGAAAAAGATTTGTTCGGAGTAGTTACATTTGATGATTTAGCATTTACAGAGCAGGAACTAGTTCATATAACGAGAAATAACAGAAATGAAGTTATGTCCACAATAAGAAAAATTACGACAGGAGGTTGCACTAATATTTCTGATAGTATCAGCAAGGCTTTTTCTATGATTACAGAAGAACATATTAAAAACTATGATTGTAAGATTATTGTTGTAAGTGATGGACAAGCAAATAGAGGAATTACCGATATAGATGGATTGTCTACATTGACATTAAAATTGTTTGAAGCAGGGGTTACTATATCTACACTAGGAATAGGGTTAGATTACGATTCAAAAATACTTAATGCAATTAGTACGAGCGGTGGAGGATTATTTTACCATGTGGAGGATTTGGGTTTATTAGATCAAATATTTAAAGATGAATTAAACCTATCTAGGTCAACTACCGCAAAAGGTGTGAAACTGTTATTAGAACTGCCTAATTTAATTGAAATAAGCGAGAATCTTAATTCATATACTCAAGAAATTAAAGATGATTATATTGAAGTCTTTATTGGAGATATGCACACTAAGCGAAGTGTTATTTTTGAAATAAAGAATAACTTTGTTAACGAAGATATCCAATTCAACATAAAAGTTGTATATAAAACTAAAGACGGAGCAGATCATATTGTCAAAACATCTAATTATTTGAAAGTTGTATGCGAAGAACAAAAACTTTCAAAGTATAAGGAGAACAGTGATATTGTGAAAAGGGTTGTAGATCTTATTAAAAACAAGGCTGTTGTATCTTCCGTTGAATCTTATGAAAATGGCAATATAATAGGGCTTCAGAATACTTTTATGAATTCAAGTGTTAGACTGGATTCAATTGCTTGTAATTATACAAGTGTTAATGTATCTCAAGAAAAGAATGAGTTAAAGGATTTAGAGACAAAGTATTCAAGCAATTCTATCACCAGATCTATGAGTAAGACAATGTATGCTAGTTTTAGTAGTTCAATGAGAAAATAGAATTATATAAGATAGGCACTATCAAGTGTCTATCTTTTTTGATAAAATATAGTAAGTTTCACATGTTTATTATATAGGCTAGGGGGATTATTATTAATGTCTGAAGGAAAAGTAATAAATTTTAATAAAAAGAAACAGGAAAAAAATAATAACCGAGATGTTCTTTTTATAGAATTGTCTCAACAAGAGATATGGGTTGCATTTACAAGAATGAAAAAAGTTATAGAAATATTTTTTAATGATATAGAGCAGCAATCAAAAAACTATTACAACTTTTGTAGAAATTTTACGAAACGATTAGAGACTTTGTACGAAGAACTTGCTCGTGATAATAAAATATTAGAACAGAAACAGGAGACAAGGATTTGCGTCAGTGAAAATGATGACAAAACTAAAGTAGACTCAGAAGCGAAAAAACTTTTACTAGAATTAAATATAAAAGAGGCTCAAATACTACTTGTTTCCTTTGAAATGATGAATATGGCTCATGTTGATAATCAACTAAATAATAAACAACTAAATTCAGGGGTAAGGGAGTATTTTGAGATTAGTTTAAGTTTGTATAAGAGATTAAATGTTGCTTATCAGAATAAATTACAAAACATAAATCAGATATTCTATGCCAAGAAAGATAAATAAAATAAAAATGATATATAAAAAGTCGTATCTATAAGATACGATTTAGTTATTTTGACTACACAACTATAACTGTGTAAAGTTGAGAGAGGATTTTATGTTTGTTGATGTGTAATTTCATCTATCTTAGGATTTTTACAACTCTATTATAATAACTCATTCTTCTTTTAAAAATTCTGATCTTGTTATTTTAATTATTTATTATCTTATTCCATTTCTTCAATCATATGTGGAAGTAAGATTTTTCTAATTGCTAAATCAATTTCTTTTGTTATTTCAGGATTGTCTTTTAACCACTGTTTAGCATTTTCCCTACCTTGTCCTAATCTTTGATCCTCATATGAATACCAAGCCCCAGATTTATTAATAATACCATGGTTACTTCCTAATTTTAGAACATCTCCTTCATAAGATATACCTAAACCATACATGATATCAGGTGTTGCTTCTTTAAATGGAGGAGCAACTTTATTTTTCACAATTTTAATCTTAGTCTCATTTCCTATTATATTATCTTTATCTTTGATAGAGCCTGTTCTTCTCACATCCATTCTAATACTAGAGTAAAACTTTAAAGCCCTTCCTCCGGGGGTTGTTTCAGGGTTTCCAAACATTACTCCAACTTTTTCTCTTAATTGATTTATAAAAACTGCGGTACATTGAGACTTGTTAATTGATCCAGTAAGTTTTCTAAGTGCTTGGGACATTAATCTTGCTTGTAATCCTATATGACTATCACCCATCTCTCCCTCTATCTCTGCTTTAGGAGTAAGTGCTGCTACAGAGTCTACAACTATTACATCAACAGCACCACTTCTAACTAGTGACTCTGCAATTTCCAGAGCCATTTCTCCTGTATCTGGTTGAGATATAATTAAGTTCTCAATATCAACTCCTATTGCCTTTGCATAAATAGGATCGAGAGCATGTTCAGCGTCCACAAACGCAGCAATACCACCATTTTTTTGACATTCTGCAATTATATGAAGGGCGATAGTTGTTTTTCCTGACGATTCAGGTCCATATATTTCAATTATCCTTCCACGAGGAACCCCACCAACACCTAACGCTATATCTAAATCTAGTGATCCAGTTGATATAACTTCCATTTTTTTTATAGGTGTATCCCCTAACTTCATAATAGAACCAGTTCCAAATTGCTTTTTTATAGTATTCATAGCAAGTTCAAGTGCCTTATTTTTTGCTTGTAAGTCCATGTAAAAGCCTCCTTGTGTTTTAAAATATTGTACTTTTAACATAACACATAAAATGCAACAATGAATTGCGTATCATTAAAATTTAGTAGACATATAGTGGAATAAGGGTTGTCTAAATAACTAGATGGAAATATAAATCAACCTCTTTACGAATTAACTATTTCTACAAGTAGTATAGTTCAAATGAGCAAATTCTCTTATTTATTTGAGGGAATTTTTTGTAATAAAAATTTGATTTTGCAATTTCTTTACATAATATACAGAGTGTAAGATACGCACTATAAGTAATTTAATATAATCTTATGTTATGTTAAAACCAGAGGCAAAATAGGAAAGGTGGTGATGTGATGTATGAACATAAAAAAACATATTCAGCAAATATATGAATTTAGAATAATTCAATCAACTAAGGCAATTATTGATGGTTTAATAAATAATATTGAAAAATATAACATAGGTAGAGATGAAATTGTCAATTTGCAAGATGATAAATGCTTTATTGATTATTTTTACTATAAATTACTTACAGAAGAAAAAATAATTAAGAGTAGAGATATAGATGTTGCTTTGAGTCTATATTTAAAATATACAGCGAAATTAAATAGTATTTATGGACAAAGTTTTAATGAGGATAAAAGTCAAGATGAAAAACTTATAGCATATTTAATTATAAATAGTTGCGTAAAAGAATATTTAAATCTTGAAATAGAACTATGCAATAAATACAAAACTGATACATCACAAGTTAGTGCCTCATTAAGAACTTCTGACTCCGTAGCAGGGATTCTAAATACTTTGATTTTTAAAGAGGTAAAAGAAAAAGAGGATAATTTATCAGAAAAGGACAAGCAAATTTTAGAGGATATATATAAGATCTGTGAAAAATGGGGAGATATAGATAAGTTATTAAGTGATACAGAATCTTTTCTGGAAGATTACTTGGATAACATAATTTATACAATACAGATAGAATACCAAGATCAAGTAAATTATACTAATAGACTAAATGAGAAGATTCTTATAGATGTTAATAAAAGTCTAAAGAAATTATTATTCGATATTAAGAATATTACAGAAGAATAAAAATAACCTATTTTTAAATAGGTTATCGTGCAATTAAATCTGTAAAAAATTCAATTTCTATTCGAGTTATCATAGTAAGATCATATTTATTTTGTTGTATTTTGATTATACCAATCTTTTCAAATATTCTTTTAGATATATCTATAAACTCATTTTGAGTTATTGTAAATGTGTCTGGTTCTTTATCGTGACGATAATGAAAGGTTACTTGAACCATTTTAACCTTATAAACTGGCTTTTGAAACATATATATCACTCCCTACCCACTGAATTTGTAGAAGGATATTAGGAAATGATTAAAGCCAGTGTCAAGTTAAAAACTTTGATTTTCAGGTATGTAATTTGTAATTATATAAAAATAGGGGGTGTTTGTTATGAATATTAACACAACATTAGTTATTAATTCTATTAAAAATGATATTCAGAAAAAAATAGATATGGAACAAAAAAGACTTAATGATATTCATGATTCAATGAGGATGGCCGAGGAGTTTCTCTTAGACAATGGGAGCCATGATATTACTCAAGATGATGATATACTTCAAAAGGTTATGATAACAATTAAGGAACTTAGAGAAAAAATTAGTATTAATGATACAGATATAAAGAGTATTCAACAAAGTTTAGAATCTTTAAATTCAATTAGCAATAAGATCGACAAGGCTATATTAACTAGTCTTACTACAAAAGTTGAGGATATAAAAGACGATATTAATATAATTACTAATAAATTAAATAGTACAAATGAATTCCTTCCCATTCTTTTAAATCTTCATTTTGTGTGTCCACAATGTAAAGGATCTTCTAATGGAACATCAAGTGGGGGAGAAAATAAGCGTTTTAATAGCACAGGTTCAACAATATGTACTTATTGTGAAGGCATAGGTGTGTTGAGTATTGGAAAAATACTCCAGAATGAGAATCTATTGGAGGACGAAACTTTTAATCAACATAATCGCCAAGAAAGAAATGAAATGATTGAAGATAGAAAAAGATTGATTGATGAAGTTAGAAATAAAAATAAAGAAGTTGATAAACAAGAAGAAAATTTAGCCTCATATAATAATTTCAACATTCAAAGAAAGAAATAAATTCTTGAGTAGTTATATTATCAGTATCTATAATAAGCCAAAGAAATTCTTTGGCTTAATAATTTTAAAGGAGGTATATTATGAAATGGATAACTAAGACTAATGATAAAAACATTATTAACCATTTATCAAAAAGTTGTAAAATTACCGAATTTCAGGCTAATCTTTTAATGAATCGTGGAATTGTTGATATAGATAAAGCGAATAAATATTTATATGGAGACTTATCATATCTTTATGATCAGCGTATGATTTTGGATATTGATAAAGGCGGTGAAATAATAGCACAGGCAATAAAGGATAAAAAAAAGATAACGGTATTTGGTGATTATGATACTGATGGAATTACTGCAATTGCAGCCAGTATCAGGGCTTTAAATTACCTTGGAGCAAATGTTGACTTTTATCTTCCTCATCGAATTAAAGAGGGTTATGGAATGAATTGTGATGCTATTAGAGTGTTAAAAGATAAAGGGACAGAACTCATTATTACAGTAGATAATGGTATAGCAAGTATAGAAGAAGTTAAACTTGCTAAAGAGTTAGGGATGCAAATTGTAGTTACGGACCATCATGATTGCCCTCCAGCATTACCTGAAGCAGATGCAGTTATTAATATGAAACGTGCAAATGATCCATATCCAAATAAGAATTTGTGTGGATGTGCATTAATCTGGAGAGTAATGGAAGTCGTTTTCAAGAAGTTAGATGAAAACATTGATTTTATTTACGATTTACTTCCTATTGTTGCAATTGGAACAATTCAGGATATGATGGATTTAACGGACGAGAATAGAATTCTCGTAAAAGAAGGGCTGCTTGCTGCTAACTATGGACTCATCGAAGGAATTAATGCACTTATGAAAGTATATGAACTTAAAGAACTGAGAGCATCAGATGTTGCTTATAAAATAGGACCTACTCTTAATGCAGATGGTCGTCTTTATACAGCCGAAACTGCTGTAGAATTGATGATAACGGATAATAAAGAAAGAGCATTAGATCTTGCAAAAGAACTTCATCAGGTTAATGAAGAAAGAAAACTGCTTACTGCTATGCACTTAGAAGAAACCGAGACTATTATTAAACAAAATAATCTTGATGATAATTTTGTAATGGTTGTTTTAAATAAAAATATACCAGAAGGTTTGGTTGGTCTTATTGCAAGTAAGATTAAAGAAAAATATCAAGTCCCTACATTTATCTTTACAGAAGGAGAAGAATATTTTAAGTGTTCTGGCAGAGGGGTAGAAGAACATCCACTTGACTTGTTTTCTGCTATACAAAAAACTAAACATTTGTGGGTTAAGGGCGGAGGACATAAAATGGCTTGTGGTTTATCCATGAAAAAGGATAAACAAATACTTCAGAAGTTTTCTGATGAATTGAATCAGATTGCAAAAAAATTATTAAATAATGAACCTTTCGTTCCATATATAGAAATTGATGGTGTAATAGATAACCCAACGGAAGATTTAGTTCGAGAACTTGAAATTTTAGAACCAATTGGTAAAGGAAATGTGTCACCAAGAATTGCTACAAATCTTCTTGATATTGAGGAAGCAAGACCAGTGGGAGACGGCTCACATCTTCGATTTAAATTTAATTATAAAGTGGATGATAATGTTAAAGATATTTACGGAATTGCATTTGGAATGACATATTTATATCAGAAATATAATTCTCCAAACCAAATCAAAGTTCTTTATTCACCGAGTATAAATGTATATACTTCTCCTAAAAACAATCAGACATATAGAAATGTTCAAATGCAGGTGCAGGATTTTAAACCATTAGAAAAGAGAGATAAGTCATTTCTTATTAGTTCACTAAAAGGTAGTGTGAAGAAGGCTAATTAAAGCATCCCTAAGAAGAATGCTTTTTTATGATTTAAATAAAAAATTATAAAAAAAGTTGAAATGTCTTGAAAGGCTTATTAAAATGCTACTGTATTATATAAGTATAATTTTTATGGAATTCAAGGAGGAATTTTACATGGCAATAGTAAATACAAAACAAATCACTAAAAGCAATAACTCAACTAAATTAGTAGAATTCAATGATAGATTGCAGTTTAACGACTTTTCTCAAGAATTAGGAGTACAAAAATCAACAGTTCATGGTAAGTTTTCAAGAGTACAAATTGTGATTGTTGATTGGACAAAAGGGAAAGGTGATAAAGCAGTCGTAGTGCAGCATAATTTAACACCTGATGTTATGAAGGGCGTTTGTGAAATGGTTTTAAGCGGAAATACAGCAGAATTTGAAAAGCAAGATAGATACACAAAATCAACAGGATTTAATGAAAGCAAAATTAATTTTTATCAAAAAGATGAAGAAGGTTTCTCTCCTGTAACTAATTTCAATATTAAATACCAAGGGAATATGAACAGTCCTTGGACTATTTCGATTGAGACAGGTAAAGGTAAGGCTCAAAAGAGCGAAAATGGAGGAATTAGTATTGCTAAAGGTACTTATATAAAAGAAAATGTAAGTACTGTATATCTTTCAAAAGGTGAAATGCTTATAAGGATGCTTGAAGTTAGAGATTATATCAAAGACTTTGAGACCGCACATTTTTATAAAATGCTTGAACAAAGATTAGAATGGGAAAAAATTCAACAAGAAAAGAATCAAAAAAAATAATAACAAAACCTGCATTTAAATAATGCAGGTTTTTATTTATTCAATATCGTTTACAAATTTTATGAAATCGCTATTTAAGAAATTATCTCCATAGAATTCAATAGGATTAGAAATATCGAATCTTCCTGTGTCATCAATAAAAGGATTTACAATACACATTCCCTCATGTAAAAAACTTATCATTGAGTCAGTACAGTGTCCTATTTCATTCATAATATTAGATTGTAATTCTCCTAATCGTTTAATTATTTTTAGTTGTTTTATTGTTAATGTGATTTCTTTATTTTGGTTTTCCATAATTATTCTCCTTTAAAATCTATTGTGACATGCCATTGATATAAGCAGAGTAGTTATGAATCGAGGCTAAGAAATCTTCTTTGTCAAAATTATCTACAGGTGATACTAGATAGAATTTAGCACTACAAGTATCTTCCATAAACATGTCGATATTTTCTTTGTTTTTCTCTATAACTTCTTGAACAATATAGTCTATAATCTCTTTTGTAGAAGTCATTCTTAATATTTTTTGTCTATCATCATTATTTATTAATTCCAATAGTGCATAACTATAGTCATTTTTCAATTCAATATAATAAACGATTCTTTTTTCTCCAAAGGGGATCATTTCTTCCATGGTTCTTCTAATGTTAACAAATAATGAATTTGCCATAATTATCAATTCCTCCTATTAAGTTTAATTATATCAATATTACAGTCCAATTGTAATATCAACTAAAAAATGTGTGTACTTTAAGAAGATGCCCTATGTTTTACATAGGGCATTAAAAATTAATTTAATTCTTTATCTAATTTTTCATAGTTTAAGTTAAATGCTTTACCTGCAATAGATTCAAGTACCGCTTGTTTTCCTTCATCTTTAATTTCGTTAGCCATTTCAACAAATAATTTAGTTAAATCATAACCTGTAATTTCTTTGTCGGGATTCATAAATAAGAACAAATTAAATTTATCCTGAATATATCTTGTGTCTTTTTTTCCTAATTTCAGTTTATAACAAGCATTGTCAAGGGTTAATTGAGGATACTTAACCTTGTATTGCATTTGTTTTTTTATGAGTTTGATAGTATCTCTTAGTTTAACAAATATATTTGGAACATCATCTTTGATAGTATCAATATTCGCATTTTGTCCCCTATGAATCATTCTTACTGATTCATGTGGCTGTTCAAAAACAACAGTAGTGCTTCCAATTTTCCAAATAGGATTTATCTCATTAGCCGAGAATCCTGTATCTGAAGTTTTAATCATTATGCCCGGAATATAATCTTCATCTTTGTTATAAAGGTTTTGAAGCGTTTCCTTTTCATCAGGAAATAACATTTTAACATACATGTAGTCATAGTCCATACATGCAACTTCAAACTTAATGTTCTTAACTCTTTCACCTAGAGTGTCAAGTGTTGTCTTTAATAATTCGTTAGCAGGAATTGGTTTATAACCACCATTAGCAGCACTAAATATTGCCCGAATTTTATTGTCAATAATAACTATCATAACTTTATCTATTTGGGAAATAAGTTCATTAAGTACAAGTTTTAATGTTTTGTCACTAAGATCTAAAAGTCCCTTTCCATAAATGTCGATGCGACTTTTAATAGATACAAAAGAGTTTAAGGATATTGGATAGATCATATCATTTACTTTTGCAAATACCCTGCTTTCATCAATAGCATCTTGTTGAGCCGTCATTTTTAATTGATATCCATGAGATAAAAGTTGATCAATTGTTAAAAATTCAATTGCCTTTGTATCTACAGTAACTCTAAATGTATTTTGCTCTCTACGATTTAGTTCTGAAATTAAACTATCAGAATCGTAAAACTTCATTGTGTAATCATCACATCCTAAATTTCCATGAGTTAAGATGTTATTAGTATATTTTAAAGCAGTATTAGTGTTTGTCATTATAAAATACCTCCTAAAATTATGTATTTAAATACCTAAATAATTTATTATCTGTAATATAAAAAAAGATTAATAAACATTTCAAGGAAAAATATATAATATATTATTTTTTTATAAAGCCTTTCATAACTTGAAATTCACCCAATTCTTTTACATGATGTAGTATCAAAAATGTTAAAGAAAGTGATGATGATAAAATGAAGAATATTTTTATATTAATAGTGTATTAAATGGGACAGAAAATAAAAAGGTTGCCAATATACTATTTCACGACTCTACACCTAAAACAACAACAGTAGAGGCACTTCCTGAAATTATAGAAGGATTACAAGCCCAAGATTATGTTTTTAAGGTTTTAGGTGAACATGCCTATGCTCCACAATTTAAATAAGAGATCTCCTGCCATCTAGTAGGAGTTTTTTATATGTTATATTAAATAAGCAATTATGTAGGGGGAAAGGAGAGATATAAGATGAATAATAAAAAAGTAATAGATTTAAGTAAAAAAATTTCTTATGTTTTAAGACATCATCCCGAGAAATTTGGGCTTCAATTGGATGAAGACGGTTGGGTAAGTGTGAAGGCTTTATTAACAAGCATTAAGAATTATGATAAGAAGTGGCAGCATATTACTATAGAGGATATTCGGTTTATTGTAGATACGGATGATAAAAAAAGATATGAACTTCTTGACGAAAAAATTAGAGCATTTTATGGCCATTCTGTAGTGAATAAAATTAATAAGGTTCCTTGTGGACCACCAGAAATCTTGTATCATGGTACAACTCCAGAGGCATATAAAAGTATTCAAAACAACGGATTGAAATCTATGAGTAGGCAATATGTTCATTATTCCCTAGATCAGGATACAGCCTTAATGGTAGCAAAGCGAAGGACAAAACACCCAGTTATATTATTGATAAAAGCAAATGATGCATATAAAGATGGAATTAACTTTTATAGAGAAACAAGTGGAATTTATTTAAGTGAAAACCTGCCGTCAAGATATATTAAAGAAGCAGGAGAGAGGGAATAGATATAAAAAAGTATAAAGTAGGTTTTATATCAGATATTCATGTATATGGGGAATTCAGAAATGTCTTTGCAGACCTTTAGAAAATTGTCATGAATTAGGTAGTATGAATGCTGCTGATGAAGTAGAGAACGCATTGTATATTAAAGAAATATAAATCTAAGGAGTGAGGAATATGGATATAGAATTAAAAGGTAAAAAGTAATATTTAGCAGGATGATGGCCGGGGCAACATATAAACTTATTCATAAGTATAGAGCGTGGTCGCATTTTGATAAAGAAATCTTATCAACGGGGGATTTAGACGCTGTAGTGGGAAAGTATATAGATAGTGTGAAGGATACCTTCTGTACAATGGATGGTCCTGAACCATCAATACAAGTATACTTAGATAATAAAAAAGTTGGTGAATTTGAAAAGTCATCAATAAATAAAGATTTTATTATTGATGAAATTAAAAAGATGATATTTTTACTGTCCAGCAAATAAAATCAGAGTTTAAAGATGGTTTTTAAAGACCGTCTTTTTTATTTGATATATGGTTGAATGTTTTTCTAAAATATAGCAATCAATTATAATTAGGTATTAATAATTTTGAGGAGGTTATTAGATATGAATAGTAAAAATATACTTTATTTAAATTTCTTTTGGTACGCATCAGAGGAAGGTGGAATTTTTCAGTTAGATCACTTTATTAAGATAACTGGTGATGACAATATTATGGATACTGTCAATAATACACTGGATAATTATATGGAAGAAGTATTTGCAGATGAACATGCAGGGGTATTTTTGGATGAATATTTAGATAGAGTAAAGGAACAGGGATATACAGTTGAATATATTATTAAAGATAATATTCCAGAGGGTTCAGAAATTATAGAAATTGAGTTTTAATTTTTAAAAAAGACTTATTTAAATATATTCTTTAAAAAAGAAAGGTATTTAGGAAAAGAGGAGTAGATAGTATGGTGTTAAATTTAATGTTAGTTTTCATTTTGAATATTTTATCTAATACAATAGGAACAATGAAAACAATTTTTATTTCTAAGAACCTAAATAAAGAGGTATACATTATCACATTTATAGATGCAATAATGTTTATGTCTATATTCAAAAGTATTAGTCAAGAAAATAGTTTTTTATTTATTATTGCTTTTGCATTAGGTAAGACAATTGGCTCTATGTTAGGAAATTATATAGAAAGTAAACTTGCTCTAGGAATTTTAGGTGTTACTGTTTATGCAAAACAGGGAAAAGCGGTGTTAATTGCTGATACACTTAGAGGATTAGGGTATTCTGTAACAAATTTTGAAGGATATGGGATGAATGGTAGCAAGAGATATGCGATAAATATTGTTATAGCAAGAAAAGAATTTAAACTGCTAAAAGAAATATTAGAAAAATACGATTATACCGAAGCCAACATGATAATATCTGAAATTAAAAAAACGACAGGTAAAATTAATACATTGGCTCATAATTTATAGACAACATTCATTTGTAATTATTAAACAAAAACTCCCCTAATTATTAGGGGAGTTTTTAAGTTTAAAGTTTTAGTGAATTGATTATATTCCTTGAATAATTCTTTCATATAATCTTCTAGGTCTATTTAATTCAATCATTTTTTGAACAGTAATGTTTCTTGGATAATCAAATCTATGAAATTCAACAACCTTTTTTTCTGTATCAAAAATAACAAAAGAACCCAAATTATTATTGTCTCTTGGTTGGCCTATACTGCCTACATTAATAATATACTTTTCTTCTGGATTTAGTTTGAAAGTCATTTTATCATAAACATCAATTTCTTCTACTTGGTATCTATAATTGTGTGGTAAATGATTATAGTATTTCTTTACGCCTTTCCAAATTACAGGTATATGAGTATGGCCAACAAATAGTACTTGAGTTTCAAGGAGTTTTAGATTAATACGAGCATACATTTCATCCTCTATATACTTAAATCTATCGTTTAAGGCCCCATGAGCAATTGAATAATCTTCTTCAATGTATATTTTATTGTCAGGTAATGATTTGAGAAATGCAATATTTTCTTTAGTCAACTCATTTCTAGTCCATTCCATAGCCTCTTTAGCACGAGTATTGAAACTTAATATTTGATCTACATCAAATGATGCACAATCATGATTTCCCATAACACATTTAAATTGCTTTACTAGGGAAACACATTCGTTAGGGTTAACCATATAACCTACAAAATCTCCTAACCCATTAATTCTATCTATGTTTTTGTTTTTTAATATTTCTAAAACACTTGTTAGTGCTTCTAAATTCCCATGTACATCTGAAATAAATCCAATTCTCATAAAAATCCCTCCATAGAAAAATAAAATCCTAAAAATTTTTAATATTTTACATGAAGATAAGATGTATTTCAATAAAACAACTCACCTAAAATTAGGTGAGTTTCAAAGAAGGAATTTTACATCAATAGGTCAATAAATTTCTGTATCAAGTCTTTATTTTGCTTTAAAGTATGTACTACGTCAGGAGATATTGTCTTGTAATATTTTAATCCTTCATCTGTTATTCTATAGTATCTCTTTGATCTATTGTTTACTGCTGTGCTTGTGTCCCAATTACTAGAAATCCAGCCTTGTTCTTCTAAGGAATGAAGTGTTTCATAAATAGTCGAGTATGATATTGGGACATGAAAATCAATAAAATATTCTTTTAACTTATCATAGAATTCTTTCCCATAAAAACTTTGTCCTTTTGCAAGTTCTTTTAACATGTAAACTGTAAAAAGTTTTTTTACATTTAGAACATCCCTTGGTGCAAGTAAGCGATTCCGTTTTTTACTCAACTTGAAACGACCTCCTAACCTAAATAATAATATCGTAAATGATAAAAACATTATAACACACATTGGGTATATTAGCAAAATATTCCTAATTATGTGTTATGTTAAAAATAGAGTCTATGCAAGGAGGTTTTTTATGACATTTTTAAGTAAGATTAAAAGAGTTTTTTCAAAACTAGATGTTGATACTTTACATGAAACAGGTAACAAAAAAATGAATCAAGATAAAAAAGTCTCTGAAGAATCAAATAGATTAAATATCTCTAATAAAAGTATTTATAGTTCCGTAAAGCAATTAAATAAAGAACTGATAAAAGTTGGTGAAAAAGATTACCAATTTAAATATTCGAAGAGAAGAAAAAAAGTGATCTGTATGTTTACCTATAAAATAGATATATTGCATTTTCAAAGTAACTTTTATATAGATAAGAAAAAAGCAAAACAATTGTTTAAAACAAACTTTGGCTTTGAGTACTCTACTTTAAAATTAAATTATTTTACCGCTAAAATTAAAAATGAACTAAAGTATCATCCTATATTTGAATTAAGAAGTAGTCCTGTATTTAGAAACAAAGAAAATCATTATTGTTACAGTTGCATATATTTAACTATTAAACCTTATGACATTGTTCAAAAAAATAAAAGAGATATGGTTTATGAAATGAAATTTATTAAAAATCGAATAGACTTAGAATATAAAAATATATGTAAAGAAAAGAATTAATAAAACAGGGGGAATGTATATGATAATAGAGAACAAAAAGAATAATACTATGCATCAATTTAATGGGAAGGTGGCCATCTTCGATCTGGATGATACTTTGCAGCCAACTTCGCACTTATATGAGGATGCAAAACTAAAAGCAAAAGATAAGTTGATTGAAATCTTTGGAGAGAAAATCAATCATGTAGGAATTCTTCCTTTAATAGAGGAGATAGACATAGAGCATGTAAGTAATTTAGGTTTCAGGAGAACTAGATTTCCAATGTCTGTTATAGAGGCTTATATGATACTTTGCCAAAAAGTTAAGAAATCACCTGAAATTCAAGAAATGAGGGAATTATATGAACTATCGGATTGTATTTATGATATTGTAGAACCATTATATAAAAATGCATATAAAACTATTCAGGCAGTTAAGAATATGGGATTTAAAGTATATATTTTAACAGCCGGGGATGATGTTGTGCAATCATATAAGATATATAAAAATGGTCTTTACAACATTATAAATCAAAAGAATATCATTGTTACTCCACATAAAACAAATGATGTTTATCAGAGGTTATTTGGTAAATACGGATTTAATAATTGTGTTATGATTGGAAACAGTATCCGTTCGGATATTAATCCTGCACTAGAAGTGGGAATGTATGCAATTCATATTCCTTGTGAAACTGTATGGTCCTATGATGAAGTAGAACTAAATGAAAACGAAAAATTCTTTCAGATAAATAGGGTTGAGGATTTACCAGAAGTTTTAACTAATATATTTAAGTAATTTAAAAGGGCATAAGGCTCTTTTTTATTGATAAAATGCGATTTTTCTTGTAAAATTAAAGTATTTATATAATAATCTTAATTAAGGAGTGTCTTGGTGATTTTATAATTGAATGATAGGAGGCAGGGCAAATGAAAGGTATGGAAGAAATAACTCTTTTAAAAGAACCATTGATTGAGACTAGAGAAAATGCATTATATATAAATGATCTAATGATATATCATTCTAAAGAGGAAAATATTATTGATGTAATATATGCTAAACTAAATACTGCTCTAAAAAACGATAAAGAAAAAGTTTTACTTGAAGTGTCAAAAGATATATTATTGATAAATGGAAAAGAGATAGTGAAAGGTTCAGAGGAGGTAGCAGATGTTTTATTTATAAGATTAAAAAGTGCCTTTAAGAACTTTAGATAGCAAATTCCCTTTATTAAAGAGAGGCCTGAGTACTTCTCTTTTTTATTAACTCAAATTAAAAGAGGGTGTTAATCACCCTCTAAATAATAAATATTTACATATTTGACTGTATGAAAGTTGTTTTAAGAATTGAAAGATTAATATACCTGATTATTTCATTTTCTTCTAATGATTTTAGAATGTACTCCAGTGTATGGTCGTAATAACGATAGTCTAAATTACATAAAGAGACTTCCTCTAAGTCAAAAAAATTCTTATTAGAATGTTTATCATACAATCCAATATCAGAAAATAAAAAAACATTTTTACAATATCCAGCACTTACTTTTCCACGAATTTGAAAAAAGTCTAAAAGATTTAATGAAAATGTATCGTCTTTAATAACTACGCCACCCTTACAATTTTCTAAAATATAAACAATAAAAGGCAATATATCAGGCTGCACTTCTACATATTGCTGTCCATCAGATTTAAGTAATTCAAAGAAACCATAAAAAGCCTCATATGCATCTCTTATTTCATATCGTCTTTTGTATTTCCAAGAGACATCTCCGAGCCTTTTTCTTACATTTCCATCGTATTTGTATTTATCGACTATAATACTTGGCACTCCGCATATTCGCAGTTCATTTTTTTCTGCTAAATATTCTACTTCAAAACCAGTTAATGTATCATTCCCGCCATTTTCAAAACCTGCACAATCATCAATAAAATACATTGATGTATTAGTTTTATGAAATTTTCCTAATTCTACTTTGTCAGTGTATACATTTTTTAATATAATATCTGGATCTAAAATATTTAAAGTAAACATTTAATTTTCTCCTTTATTAATTATTTAATTCCTTTAATCTATATATTAATATTTCCAAAAGGAAACAGGAGTTTTTAAGTTAGATATCTAACTTAATGACTCTTTTACTTCTGCAATTAATAATGCAATTTGTTCGTCTGCTTCAGGAAGAATTTGCTTAATTAGTTCAAGAGGTTTAAGGAACTCTTGAAGTATAAATTCTTGATTATTTTCTAACATGTTTTCTTTAATTTCTTTATAGATTCTTAATAATAAACTTTTTCTAATAGATAGTGTGAATTCAATATTTTCTTTGATGACAATATTACATGTATTAAATTCTTCACACTCTTTATTTTTTTCTTGCATATAAGTGTGGTGAAGTAATGAATCTTCTATATAAGAAGGTGAAACCATTATTTTATTAACCAACCTTTTTGCTAAAGTAACTGAATCATGTTCAAAAGGTTTATTTTGATTAATTCCAAAGTCTAATACTAAAAAAGAGGTTTCGTCTGGATCACATTCACAATGTAAACTACTTTCCAAAAATATACTGCTAGAAAGAATACCATTTGATATGCTGCTAAAAAGTTTTGGAATACCTTCTGTCATATCAAAACCTAAAACTTGCTCTTCTGTATCCATATAAAAGCAACTACTAATTCCTGAATTATAATCTCCTAAAGTCATTAATATTTTAAAGAGATCATCTAAAAATTGATTTTTAAGTTTTAATACTGCCCAATCTGGCAAAATATCCTTAGCCATAATAAATTCTGTATCTAAAAGAAAATGTTCTATATTAATATCCTTTTCAATCATAAATAATAAACCTCCTTATAATTTAGTAGGTAAATTATAATGGATTGAATAAATTCATTTCAATAATTTATTGATGTTGTTAACGATATTTTCCATAGCATTTTAATTATAAATTTTTTGATATTAGTGCAAGGGTTTTTAATAGGCATTTCAATGCATTGCAAAAAATATTTGACAATAAAAAGTATAATTTGATATACAGAAATATGAAAAAATTATATAAAAAGCAAATGAGGTGATTACTATGATAGCAATAGAACAAAAGAAAAAGTATGGAGCAATAGAAACTTATGTATCTTTTTCTACATTAAATAGAATAAGGCATTTTAAAATAAAAGGTCTCTTAGAAAGTGGCATTGAAACAATGCAGAATAGATTACAAGCGGATAAGGATACATTGTTAATAGAAATGGGTGGTTATGTTTTTCGAGAACTTGGGAAAGAAGGAAAAAATCATCATGTGCGTATAGAAGGAGAAGAAAAAGAGATATTAGATAGAATGTCAAAAGAATTAAATTTGTACACAAAACATATAAGTATGTATGCTATACACTTAGGATTAAATAAAAATGGAAGATAGTTATTCTCCTTTCTTTTTAATTTATAAACAAGTATCGGACATTAAATTATTTAGAGAGGGGTGGACGCATGAAGAAAGCATATAAGATAGTAAAGGTCTTATTGATCTTACCCATAATTGTATTTTTAATTTTATTTATATTAGACTGTTTAATCTATGGGAGGATAAAAAGAAAAGAAAAAGCAGGATAATTAATCCTGCTAATTTAGGCTATATAACATTTTTTAGATTTGGGATATCTATTAATACACTCATATCTCTTTCTTTTAGATATGTCTCTTTAATTAAATTCAAATCGCATTTTCCAGTTTCATTTCCTCGTCTATCCCAACCAATATCATCACATATAGCCATAAATATGTTATAATTGCCCGGCTCATAACCTTTTATTTTCTTTCTAAAGTACACAATACTTGTGTTAACAGAAGTCCCTGTAAAATAAAAGGTTTCAGATGGAAGTGATATGCTTGAAAGATAATAAGTTTGACTAATCAACCACTCTCTTAGTTTTTTATAAGTACTATTTGAAAGTATCCCATCAGGAAGAACTAACATTCCATAACCACCTTCTTTAAGACATCTAACGGCCATTTCAAGAAAGTATTCCTCTGATTTTCTCTTTGCTATATTAAATCCACTTTTTTCGATATTTAGTCCAAAAGGAGGATTACCTATGACAATATCAAAAGAATTTTCAAATCTATCAAGATATTCTAACGCATCTCCATTAATAATATTTGCTTTAGGATAACACAAAGAGGCTATATCTGCATATTCCCTCATCAGTTCAACTCCAGTAATGTTAAGTGTTTTATTTTTATTTTCTAAAGCGTTAATAATATTCCCAGTGCCACAAGAAAATTCTAAAACCTTGTCATTATCATTAAGTTGTAATATATCAGCCATAAAACTTGTAACGATGTCTGGTGTGAAAAATTGGTCATTAGAATATTTTCCATATATCCCTCCATAACCCGTATGGAGTGTTTTTAATTCTGAGATCTCGTTATCTGATAATTTTCTTTTTCTTGATTCTTCGAGAAGTTCCTTTGCTCTATCAATTCTTGTTAATCTCTCTAAATAATTTTTTTTATTCATAAAATCCCTCCTGTGATTAATTAAATCCTTATGATTAGTTTTTATATTAAGGTTTTTATTAATAGAGTTTCAAAGATTTTTAGATGAATCTAAAGAAATTGCAATATTATAAAAAACATTTGACAATGGACTATATCTTGCAACATAAATATTTTGAAATAAACTAACATGGAAGGGGGTGGCGTTATGAGAATAAGAGGATTGATTGATGGTTTTGAAGATTACTATGCGATTCTTGAACTTGAGGATGGTAGTTATGCTAAAGTCCAAATAGTTGAATTGCCACAGGATGCAAGAGAAGGAGATGAAGTGACTATTGATGAGGAAGTGGTAGAAATTTTATTTTAATAAATGTTAAAACCAAGCCCATAAATATCTAATATACAGAGGATATTATGGGTATTTTTATTGAACAAAAAAGACATCTCAAATCGAGATGCCTTAATTGTTTTAATTAGTATATGTTTTTACATTACGAATGTTTAGTTCCCTAGCAGTTTTATTAACTAATTTAATTACATGCTCCCCATGTGGTAGATTTTTAGCAATATTAATATATTGATATCCTTTAGTTTCTTGAGATAAGTTTATACTTGGATGTTGGACACCATCTACATAAACATCTACTCGAGTAGAACCTTTGCTTGACACATGCATTTCAACATCTGCACCAGTACCTATGAATGGGATTTCTACTGAAGCACCATTGGAGGTAGTATAAGGATTTGCAGCAGTCTTATTACTCCATGAATAGATAAAGTTTTTAAACGTTAGTCTATTATTTGTAATTAAATTATTATGAACAATGATACTTGGATGAATTATTGATACTTCATTTGAAATGTATTTATTCCCTGCTGAATCTAATGCGATAACTTTGTAGTAATAAGGCTCCATATCATGCGTCAAGTCAGTATATTTTATATACTCTGTTGCAGCATATAAGATATTAGCATTAGTCGTTGTTTTAGTATTATAGATAGTATCATAGGGTGCTATTATAGAAGTGTTCATGTTACTATCTTTGCTCCTATATATTAAATATTTTTCAAATCCAAAAGCATTGTTGATATATAAGGTGTTAGCATGATTTTCAATACTAGTTGTTAAATTAAGGCTATTCACTGGCGTATAAGTAGTATATGTTCTTACATTACGAATGTTTAGTTCCCTAGTAGTTTTATTAACTAATTTAATTACATGCTCCCCATGCGGTAGATTTCTAACAATGTTAATATATTGATATCCTTTAGTTTCTTGAGATAAGTTTATACTTGGATGTTGGACACCATCTACATAAACATCTACCCGAGTAGAACCTTTGCTTGACACATACATTTCAACATCTGCACCAGTACCTATGAATGGGATTTCTACTGAAGCACCATTGGAGGTAGTATAAGGATTTGCAGCAGTCTTATTACCCCATGTATAGACGAAATTTTTAAACGTTAGTCTATTATTTGCAATTAAATTATTATGAGTAATAACATTTGTAGTATTTATCTTGATTTCATTAGAAATCCAACGGTATCCACCGCTATCTATGCCCATAACCCTATAATAATAAGGCTCATTATCGTGAGTGATGTCAGTATATTTTATATGCTTTGCAGCCACGTATTCTACATTAGAACTTGTAGTTGTTTTTGTTGTTTCAATAATATCATATGCATAAGCATTATTAATATCTATATTTGGATTTTTACTCCTATATATAATATACTTTTGCATACCAAATACGCTATTTAAATATAAAGTATTAGCATGATTTTCAATTGTTCCAGATAAATCAGGAGTTATTACTGAATCATTATCATTATGGACTCTAATATTATGAATATTTAGTTCTCTAACGGTTTTATTAACTAATTTAATAACATGTTCTCCATGCGGTAGATTTTTAGCAATATCAATATATTGATATCCTTTAGTTTCTTGAGATAAGTTTATACTTGGATGTTGGACACCATCTACATAAACATCTACTCGAGTAGAACCTTTGCTTGACACATACATTTCAACATCTGCACCAGTACCTATGAATGGGATTTCTACTGAAGCACCATTGGAGATAGTGTAAGGATTTGCAGCAGTTTTATTACTCCATGTATAGACGAAGTTTTTAAATCTTTGTGTAGCATTGTTAAAATAAGAATAACTGGTTTCATTACTGTTCCCTGATCCGCTAGATTGAATAGTATATTTTTCATCACCTGCTGAAGTTCTTACAACAAGATTATATTTTTTATTAGGCTCAAACGTAAGTTGTGCTTTAAATACTTTTGTGTAAGTGTCAGCAGCATAAATATTTTTCATATAACTAGCAAATTCAATATTTTCATATGTTACAGGAACTTCTTCACCATTAAGCGTTATTGCAACCGATTCTGCCTGAACAGTTTCTCCTTTTAGCGTATATGTATTAGCAACTATATTTACGGGTTTAGATTTAGTAAGCATCGTGCCACCTAGAGAAATATTCCTAACAGGTATTGAGGTAAATCCATAAATGATTTCACCATCACTATTTGTAAGCCCTTTAGTATAGTAGACTCTATTTGACTCTACACTGTAGATAAAATATTTATCTTCCGTTTCTTGTCCATATTTAAGTCGTGTATGGTATTCTCTAATTTCATCTAAGTCTAATCTATATAAAGTCTTACCAGTATCTCCAGTAGACTGTATAGACGCTAATAGTTGTGGATTTGTTTCGGTTAAATCCAATTTCTCTAGTACAGGGTATTTATCATTTTGTACATAATACATCTCAACTGCTTTTTCAAGTGTGTCAATATCTCTATATAATGCTGTGACACTAGCATCTTTGGTGATATTAGCAAGTTTAGGAATTGCCAAACCAACTAATAAAGCAAGAACTACAATCATAACTATGATTTCCATGAGATTCAGCCATTTCTTTTTTGTTTTATGAAATAAATTAAACATATTATTCTGCCTCCTTTAAAGTTATTTAAACGTATATAGATTATAAAAAGTTTAGATGTGGAATCAAGTTTTGATAATTGGTTTTAAAGACAATGTATTTATCTAGTTTTGCAGAGTGCTGAGTAGGGAAAAGGAATTAAAGTTTTTAAGCATATATTAATTATTATGTAATGGGTAAGTTAAAAGGATATATAATTTAGAAGTTATGTTAAATCGAATAATTAATAATATAAAAACAACATAAACAAGTTGAGTAAGTCATTTTAACTATGAGAGACCTTAAACTATAGGTGTTTTTATTAATATTACTTGATAATAAGTAGTATGTTTGAGTATAAAGAAGATGTAAATATAGTAGGATTTATAATAATAGGAGGATTTAAATGCAAAATATAAATATAAATTTTCATAATAGGGTAGAGGAAGCAATAGATAATTATTGTATAGAAATGGTTACTGGTTTAATTGAATTATTTAACTTTGATATATCAAAAGCACTTTCTGTTATCGAAAATGAATACTGGTTTAATTACTATGAAGATGTTAGGCTTGGGGGTTCAACTGATTGGGCAGCATTAGCAGGAAGTATTTTAGGTGATATTGAGGGGATTGATGGGTTTGCAGATGGGTTTACAGAGGCAGATGTTGATAATTTAACTAATTTAGAGGATGCAGAATTAGAGCAGTTTCTTAAAGATTCAGGCTGGAGAATTGCATCTAACGGTTTTGCCATAGGCTTTGATGACAAGGCTCTTGCATTATTAATAAATCAAGAATAGAAAGGATAACTTTATATCTATAACAACTCTTACTAGGTACACAATAAGTATAGAGGATACATTATATGGGTTGTTTAGGATGCCTCAAGATATAGATTTATTAAATGGTGATGAATATGATTTGTATATAGAATTAGAAAAGAGGTGTTTAAGCACCTCTGATTTTATTATTTTTAATTTTTCTCTCTTTATCTAAAAAACGCAATTCGCATGTATTGTTAATAATTCCCAAAATCATTTTCTTTTATTGATTTTTTTATAAGTCCATAAATATCATTATGAATATCTTCAATGCTTCTAAGAATGTCATTTTTAACACATCTAACTTTATGCCAATCGTATTTATTCACAATATACATAGCGTTATCATATGCTGATTTTAAAAATTTTTTATTGCTTTCATGAATATCCTTCTTTTTGTTACCTGAATATTTATTGGGTCTGTTTTCCATCAATTTTATACTAACTTCTGGTGGAACATCTAAAAACAGCACTTTATCTGGTACAGGCAATTTAAATTTGTTAAACTCTAAATCCCATAGCCAATCTAAATATACATCTTTTTCTTTCAAATCAGTAATTTTAGATGCCTGAAAGAGCATATTAGATGTAGTGTACCTGTCACAAAGTATAATTCCGCCATTTTCATAAAATTTTCTATATTCCTTTTCAAATGAAATAAATCTGTCATTAGCATAAAAAGTTGATACTGCATATGGATTTATTTTTTCAGGATCCTGTCCAATCTTCCCATCGAGATACATTTTAACAAGGGCAGAACCTTCTGACTCATAATGAGGAAATGATATCCTAATTACATCATGACCTTCCTCTTTTAATCTATTAAAAATTTTTTGAACTTGAGTTTGCTTTCCACTTGCATCAAGCCCTTCAAAACAAAATATTAAACCTTGATTAGTGGCCATATAAATTCCTCCTTATTTATTTATGAAGATATGATATAGTTGAATGAATATAAGAATCAAATCATTTTCATATTGAATATAACATATAAAAGGACAAAAATAAAAGACAGGATAAACCCTGTCTTTTATTCTGCCAAATAACCTTTAATAGCATCTCTTTTTCTTTTCTCATTTTGTTTAGTATAGTGTTTTGCTGCGACCTCAACAGTATCGCCTATTAGTGAGGCCACAAGATATACATCTCCTGTAATTTCATATAAATTTGTAGCGAATGACCTTCTAAATGTATGAGGAGAGATCGTATGATGGGTAAATAATTGAGCATATTTTTCTATCATTTTTTGTACTCCTCTATCAGTAATTCTTGACTTGTAACTTGATAAGAAAAATGCGTTTTCATGATTCTTTTTAGGCTCTATTAATTTTCTTTCCTCATAGTATTCCATAATGTATTCTTCTGAAAAATCATAGTAAACAAATTCTTCATCTCCACCTTTTCGTGTTACTTTTATCATTTTTTCATCAAAGTAAATATGCTGAAAATCAATTCCCACAAGTTCACTTATACGAATACCAGTTTCAGCAAGAATAGATATGATACAAAGATTTCTCTTTAAATAATTATTTTTAATAATTTTCTTTTGATTATTAGTTAATTTCCCTTCTTTTCCTTCACCCGCTTCAATTACATCTAAAAATTCTTTAATCTGCTCTATACTCATTCTGTATTTTTCTTTAACATTAGTATCCTCTAGTTTAATAAGTCTGGCAAAATTCTTTTTTAACCTATTGTCATCATTCTCATCTTTTGTTAAAGATATTTCGTAAAGATTTGAAAATAAAGATCTTAATGCAGCAAACTTCCTGTTAATTCCCCATTCGCTATTTTGCCTAGTTATTTCATAATTTGCACCGTTTGAGGCCTTAATTTGAGTTTCATAATAAGTTATGTACTCCTTAAATTCATCAATGTGTTCCAGATTGATTTTATTTAATTCATTATATGAAAAAGATGAAAGTGTAACGCCTTCAAACTCATCTACAAATTCAATTAAAAATTCAAAAAATAATTTTAGATCATAGTAATATGAAGTTCTAGTTCTGATGGATGTGCCAGATATTCTCCTAAAAAAATCCTTAACAGGTTTAGGCATTATCTTAAGATCATCTTTTAACTTTTTTTCTTTCTTTTTTTTCTCTAAAGCATCCACTATTAAATGTCACCACCTTTTAAAATTATTTTGTAATTAATAAGTATATTATATCATAGAACTTATTCCAAAATATTGAAATATAAAAGTTTATAAGGTATTATTGAATTAACAAGTTATATTTTTGCATTTTAATGGACACATCTTAGCATACACATTATAACAAATTTAGCAAGGAGGGTTGAAATTACTGTTAAAAAAGGGAGGAGATTAAAATTACTAATTATAGTAAAATTCAAGGGGAGCGACTACAATTAGTTATTGATTATTTGAGAACAAATAATGGAGTAGAGGGTATTACGCTAGGAAGAAAAGACATTATTGAAATTGCAGGAATATCAGAAGGTAATAGTGCGAAAAAATTAATTAAAATGATTGATGATTGCGATGTAATTAAATCAGTTAAAGCGGGAAGAAAGAAAACATACTTTTTAACAGAACAAAGCATAACCGACAATATTAAGGATAATAAAAACAAAAAAGATAGCATAGTAAGTACAGGAAATAAGACAGGTGAAAAAGTGAAAAACAACTCTTATGAAATCCAAAAACAAGAAGAGGATATAGCATTGAAATTAGAACCCAAGATTCTGCTTAACGAGGTTATGCAGATTGGTGAAAAAGAATATTTAACATATATCACAGGAAAAGACTTGGTAGAATTTTGGATAGATAAGAAAATCGGTTATAATCCGAGGATACAGAGAGGTGTAAAACTAAAAGTAAATAGAGATGAAGAAATAAAAGTTCCAGTATTTAGTTTGGCCAATGTTAAAAAAATTAGAGATAAAATATTAATGGGAAATTATTTTACAGATATGATCACACTTAATCTCCTAGAAAACGGAGAGGAATATTTTGAATACAAAAATGGCGACTTGATTATTTATGAAGGAGAAACAGATCTTGCAGATGGACAACACAGAACAAGAGCATTGCATATGATCAAAATGTCGAATGATTTAAAAGATACTTCATTTGACCTATCTAAGATCATTTTCCCTCTTAAAATCACCCATTATGATGAAAAAACTGCACAGCAGCAATTCCATCAGTTCTCATTAGGATTAAAAATTAGCAGAAGTAGATCAGAGTACTTTAACGCTACTGATTACTCAAATATAGTCGTTCGAGAATTGATGAATAATAGTGATTTAGCAGACAGGGTAGAAATAGTAAGCAATAGTATATCGAAAAAAGATACTAAACATATTGTTACATTTGCCACTCTTGTAAATGCCATCGAGGAGACATATAAAATTGGTACTAAAAAGCAGGCAAAAGAACTTGCCAAATACCTCTGTCAATTTTTTGATGAATTAATTGATGAAATTGATGAGTTACATGATTATGATAAAAGAATTGAAAGCAAAGAAACATCTTTTATTGGGGAGAATTTCATGTTCTATGGTTATGTTTCTATAAGTAAAATACTTAAAGGCATGGAAAACTGGAAAGAAAAGATTCTTTTAATTAAAGAACTAGATTTGTTTAAAGGCTCCAAGATATGGTTTGGACAGGTAACTAAGCATACTGGTGGTAAAGTTAATAATGCAAATCATGGATTTGGTATCATTAATAATAAGCAGTCCAGAAACTATATGATTAATAAAGCAGCAGAAGAATTTGAAAGAGCATTAACGACTGAACAGTTATTTGTAAAAAATGAAATAGCAGCAGATAAAGAATAAAGCATTTATTATTTAACAACAAAACCTCCTATTAATGAATAGGAGGTTTGTTATTTTATATAAGGTATTTTAATACTGGAGATATTATATTTCAATTAGGTTATTTTCAACAAAACTGAAATAGTTTTTATAATCTACAACAATATGATCTATAAAATTCATTTTATGGACTACACAGAAGTTGGCAAATGTAAAAGTACAATCTATATCATCTTCAGAAGGCGAAAGTTTCATTGCTATAAGTCTTTTAGGATGATTATGTAATATAGCAACTGCATCAGCGTTCAGTTCTTTATAAGCATCTTTAAATGCATTGTAAGAGATACTTTCGGCAAAAATTCTGTTTTTATCACCTTCACCAAATTGAATTGACCCAATTAATTCATAATCGCCAACCTGATCACTATTTTTTTTGAGATAATAAGCAAATAATTTTTCAGTTTCACCATTCCTAATTGACTTTACTGATTCATGACCTATGATTTTATCAATATATTTAAGCATATCACTTTCCCTCCTTTCTTTAGAAATCAATAGTGTACTTTTAATGTATTTTTAGTATAACACGTATTTTCTCCTTTAGTCAATATAAAATAGTAAATTTTTTCAAAAAAACACTATATCTTGTGTTTTGATAAATGTCTAATAGCATATATTGATTTTAAAGCAAATTTCAAATTAATAGTCAAACTACACAAAATACAATCATAACAAAAATTCTATTACTTAAACTTAAAATAGTGGAGTTGAAAACTTAGCATCAGATCTTGAATACGACAATCGTGCAGTCACATTAGTTAATAGGAGATAAAAAATTCAGATTGGATTATGTAAGAGTAAAACTAAAATAATACAATAGGGAGAAAACTTCTCAGTTTTTTGTATAAAAAAAGAGATAGGAAATCCCATCCCTTGTTAATTAACTAATTAATTGTTCTCTTTGTTCAATTAGTTGTTCTAATAATTTATTCATTTCATGTTGCTGCCCATAAGCCTCTTTTAAGATTCTTATAGGCATCTTGTTAAGTTCAACAGAACATAAAAATTCTAATATACTCATATTTCCTTTATTTTGGTTGCAGTTATAACACATACCAATAAAATTATTCATTTCATTTTTGCCTCCTAGATCTTTGGCAATAATATGGTCAATTGTAAATTTATCTTGAGGAATTTTTCCTCCACAAACAGGGCATCTTCCATTAGATTCTACATAAAGAAAGTTTCTAACAATCTTTCTATGTATATAAGATTCTAAAGAAATATCAGTTCCGAGAATACTTTTAATAACTTCTTCGTAGCCATTAAGTACCATGTCATATAAATTTTCTTTGCAGTCAACAGGTAAAGGGGGGAGCACAAGTTTAATAAATCTCTCCAATTTAATGATCTTAATACTAAGTTTTAAAAACTCATTGGTATCATTAACATTATTGTTTTTTATCTGAAATCTAATCTTTTGTTTTTCCTCCGCCCAATTGATTCTTTTTTTAAATTGTGGAACTAATATATCTTTTTTTTCGAGTAATTTAGTTCGACAATTTTTGCACACATTTATAATTTTCTTAAAATTAATAGATCCATTATCATCTGTATAAGGTCTAACATGAAAAGAGTATGGTTTTCCACAATCTTCACAAGTAAAGCGATTGTTATTTATATGTTCTAAATATGTAAACTTTTTAAAATTTTTAATTTTAGAATTAAAAAGGTACGCAATTTCAGAACTATCCTTATTAAGAACATAATGTTCCTCGTTATCTAAATATACAATGATACCCAGTAATAACAAATTAGCCATTTCATCATGTGAAACATCTAATACAGGTTTATTTAAAAAATATACTTTCATAGAAAACCTCCTCCATAAAGTTTTAAGTCATTATACTTATTGAAGGGAAAAGTTCAAATTTTTAAGACAACTTATTTAAAAATGGTTTACATAAATAAATTATGTAAACAAAATAAAAACTTGAAATATAAAAAAGTCATTTATTATGATTTTTAAAAAGAATAGGAGGGATATGTATGAAAATTATTCAAACAAATCAGGAGTTTAGACTGAACATTGAATTATTATTGAAAGAAATTAATACAAAGGAGCCTCTTAGGTATATCCTTTTTAATAGGGGAAGCACAGTAGGTGAGGTAATGGATAAACGAGGACAGGTTGTTGAAAGAATTAAGATGAACAATATCTATGATGAATTAAAGATTGATAAAAATAACATTGTCCAAGTTCTTTATCATATCAATTCAAGGCATCCAGAATTAATTGGGAATATATCAATTTATTAATAACTATTGAGGGAGTATCTCCCTCTTTTTTTATGTTTGAAAATATACTTTGAATATTAATTATAGATTTTGATTAAAAGATGCAAAAATTTGCTCTTTAAAAGGCAATCCTTTTGCAATTTGAGAAAAGGTGCAAAAAGATTACTTTTAAAACATAATGTTTTTTACCTTTATTAAAGTTAGAAAAGCGGTCTAACTCTATTTAAAACCGACACTAATAAAATACAGATATCTTTTTAAGGATATCTTATTTAAAAACATGAAGGTATGTTATGTTTAAAGTGTCAATACTAAATAATCTCAAAGGGAAAGATTTATATTAAATGTAGTTAGTGAAGTAAAAATAATGAATTTGAGGAGGATATATATGAATTTATTAGAACAAGCAATTATTATAGCAACTAAGGCTCATGCAGGGCAAATAGACAAAGGGGGAAATCTTTACATCTTACATCCACTTAGTATTATGTTAAAAATGCCTGATGATAGAAGTAAGATTGTTGCTGTGCTTCATGATATTATTGAAGATACGAGCATTACTCCTGAAGATTTAAAAAATTTAGGATTTGGAGATGACATATTAATTCCATTAGATTATTTAACCAGAAAGAAAAATGAAACTTATATGGAGTTTGTAAGAAGGGCTGCACAGCATCCAGTATCTAAATTAGTAAAAATGGCAGATATTGAAAACAACATGGATCTAACAAGAATTAGCAATCCTACAAAAAAGGATTATGACCGGGTTAAAAAATATGAAAAGGCTTTAAAAATATTGAAGATGGATGACCAAGAGAATGAGAGAACTATTTAGTTTGTGAAAAAACTTGATATTGTAGAACCAATAAGACAGATAGGTGAAGAATTTAATTTAAAGAAATGCCCCAAATGTAAAGATGGGGTTCTTCATCTAACCATAGGTCATTGTCGTGCTTGTGATCATCAAAAGAGTGATATTGTTTCTATGTAAAAATGTGAATCATAAGGGAGTAAAATAGATGTCACATATTGAAAATATTGCGACGTAGGAGGCAATCTAAATTGGCTATAAATGATGTGTATACAACTCACAAATGTATAAATTGTGGTTCGAAAATAGAGGAAATTCCTATAAATGATTATTGGGGTTATCATGTGCTATCAATGTTTAAATGTATAAATGAAAAATGTAAGATGCAGATTAATTGTTCAGATATTGATATTAATGATTATGTTGAAACGACATACCATCGCAAATAAATTAAAGACTTACAGTAAGTCTTCTTACAAGTATTAGATACAGTTCCATCTATTAAAATCCATAGAATAGAAAGGATGATAAATATGTTTAGTATAGAAAGAAAATTTAGGTGTACAAAATGTGGTGAAGTACAAATTCAAGAAGTAAGTTTTACAAAACTATATAAAATAAACAATAGCAATATAGAATATGTGGATTTAAATTGTGAACAATGCGGAGAATTACATTATGTAGCCTCAGAAGGTTATATTTTAGATGAACTTACAGCAGAGGCTAAAGAGAAGAAGTTTAAGGAATTAAAGCACTATTTGGGAAGTGGTGCTAAAGAAAGATTTTTAAAGGACGCTAAATTTATATTAATTAAAGATGCTGTTATACCTAAAAGTGATGTAAAATGTATAGAATGTGTTGGAGAAGCAGCCTTTTAAATTATAAGTTCACTATTTAACTAAGGAAGGAACAAGTTAATTAATGAACATAGCAAGATTTATGTGTAATAGATTAACGGCATTATATATGCCGTTTTTTTATGTGTTATGTTAAGGGAAGAAGTCATATTCAATATTAATAATTGAAAACATACTGTATCTTTATCAATAATATATGTGATAAACTAATAGATAGTGGAGGGATATTATGTCAGAATTAAAAAGGAATTTTACTAAATATTCAGGGTTGCCTTTAAATGCACTGGAATTTTTAGCAATAGCAAATATGCCAGTAAATCCAAATAATCATAAGGAAGTTTGGTCGGAATTATATTATAGATATTTCAACTTAGAGAGGCAGTTTAACTTATATACAATTTTACTAAAATTAAATAATAAAAGGGCAAAAATGATTTATTTTGCAAAAGCATTAGAAATGGAATTGATAAATGAAAAAACTAACATTCCAGTTCATCACACAGAAGATTTCATGAAGAATGTTCTAGACTTTATAAAATATGTAGATGATATAGTAATGCAGAGAGACAACTTGCAATTTGAATGGCAATTACATGCTTTATCAGGTTTAAAAGATTTAATTGAAAAAGTTAGAGAGGCCAAAATTAGAGACAATAATCTTCGTCAAGAGATTAATCTTTTTATTGATAAAGTTAATAATGCAAGAAAAGAAACATTACTATTGCTTGAACAGAGAAAAGTTAGTGAATTAGAGAATGATGAAGAAAATATACAAAAAAATGAACTTATATTAACTGAAGAACAAACAGCACTTATGAAGCAGGAGTTGAGGCATTTAGATATTACACTTTCTAAACTTAGAAAAGGTGAATTATTAAGTGTAATTTATAATTTAAAAATGTATTATCCTGCTGATAGGAAAAAGATTTTAAGGCAGGGAATCAAAAGATGTACTTTTGAAACCCTAAATCATTGGCCATGGGAATGTTTTGTAGAGAACCTTGAGTATAAAAATCCTAATGTAAATATGATGCATATTTTAAATAAAGCAATTAATAATACTACAAGCGGAGTTATATCAATTATGACACCAAAAAATATAGACATAAACTTACTTATACCTAATGGAACAAAACAACAATTAGCCGAATATCTAATTAATTGGTTTAAGTCAATTGACGGAGTTTCAGATATGGAATTAAAGCAATTTAAATTAATGGTATATGAAGGGTTAGTTCCTGAAAAATATAAGCAGTCGTATATTGAATTAATGGAAGAAAATTATTGGATTATAGAAAAATATAGAGGAGCAAATGTATCTGAATTATTAAAAGAAACAATTGAATTTACAGAAGTTGATTTAGATAATAGATATCTTGCAGTAACTTATGATAAAGAAAAGGATGGTTGGATAGTATCATCTTCATCTAATAGAAAAAATGAAGGTGAATTAACAATACTAGAATACTTCACTGTTTTATTTAATAAACTTAATAATACAATTTTTTATTATAATGGACATTGGCTAGAAAGGCATGAATTTACTATACACGTAGATAAAAAACATACTTCGCTTATAAAAGAATATATTAACTTTCATTTAAGTTTGAAACTTGACAAGGGATTGCTAGAGAATTCAAGAACTATAGAAAAGTCTCGTTGGATTTATAGCGATTCTATAACGCATCAAGCAATATACAAACTAATATTGCACAAGTTTTGCCAAGATCACATAACTATTGATGAAATAGATTTTCTATACAAAGAAGGTTATGATTTCTTTAAAAATATTACAAATACAACTGGACATAGTGGATCATTTCATAATCATAAGGAATATTTGGATAAATATCTTGATGAAGCAATTAATCTTTTTGATTTTTCAAAAGAAGAAGAACTAAGAATGTTTTTTAACTTATCTTTCAGAGGAGACGATTTTTATGGTTCTTATAATGATGGAAGAAAGGCAAATCTTTTTCTTAACAAGAGTCATGGAAAAAAGATAGTTAGAAAACTTCAAGCAGAATGTCCTCATGAATTTGCACTTATATCTGATTATTTTTCAGGAATAGAGGAAGAATATAACGAGTTTGTATATAAGGAGGAATATGAAGGACTATCACCAACCGAAAAACTTCTATTATTTAAACATGGGATTGATATAGGAGAAAAAAGAACAATAAAAAGATATAAAGATAAAAGGTACGGAACAGATATTTATTACACTATTGATGAAATCAGAAATAAATATATTATTGATTATTTTAAGGAAATATATATAAAGAAAACATAAAAATAAGAACACATAGTTGAGTTGCTAACTTGATTATGTGTTCTTATTTTTTATAATATCTAT
The DNA here is from genome assembly GCF_018141165.1 of Alkaliphilus sp. B6464. Lineage (NCBI taxonomy): Bacteria > Bacillati > Bacillota > Clostridia > Peptostreptococcales > Natronincolaceae > Alkaliphilus > Alkaliphilus sp. B6464. The sequence continues at coordinate 101,696 of NZ_CP058558.1, read as the reverse complement.
ATTAATTTCAAAGGAGGATTTGATATGGCTAAAAAAACCTCAAAAGTATTATATGATCTAACAAGAACTGTTGGTAAGGCTGCTAGTACTATGAATGATTTAGAAAACTTAGGTAAATCAATTCAAACAGGAGATCCGTCACATATAGCAAAAAGGTTGGCTAGAAAAACTGCAACTAAAAATGCTAATAAAGTATCAAGTAATATTAATAAATTATTTAAATAGAAAATAAAAACGCATGTTTATCATGCGTTTTTATATTGATATAAGAATATATATATGCAGAATAAATATATAGACATAAATTATATTTAATCCAAGGACTGAGTTTGCAACCCATTTTTTCTTCTTATATAGGAGATTAATTGGATAAATACATAAGAGTACACCTAGTAGTTTACACAATACAAAGAGAAAAGGGTTATATTGATATATTCTGTTCATTATAGGATTACTCTCTATCAAATATTGCTTTTTAAGGCCATTATATGTGAATATCAGATCTAAGACATTAAGAGTATATAAAACTACTATTGAACTGTGGATTGAATATATAGGGTTTTTAAAGACATTTAAAAGATGTGTAAATTTATTTGTTTTATAATTATTAAACCATTGATTTGACAATGAAAAGCCTCCTTATATCATATAAATCTTTAAATAAAGCAAAAGGATTTAATACCATAGAATACTATAATTGATCATAAAGTAAATTGAATTATTATTTCAAGTAAAGAAAATATAACTTTTAGTTGCATCTATTAATTAAACAATCCATATACATATATTAATTGATATACTGTAATAATTATGGATATCAAAAGTAATACCATATAAGTAGTTAATGCGTTATATAAGCAGGTCTGTGTGTTCCTAAATAATCGACCATTTAATATTTTTGTATCACTTAAAATTTTTAGGGCATACTTCGTGGCCACTATTTCTTCTTTTAATAAAACACTAAAAAAGAATATAGATATTCCACAAAAAGCAAAAACTACGCAGGGAAGTAGTTTATTTTCTACAAACATAGGTTGCATGTAATATAGAATAAGAGCCATTGTAATACTGTATTTCATAATAAGATATGATAAATTAGAATAAAGTCCTTGGTCTTTGGTATTATGATCATCTATTGCATGGCCAAGTTCGTGAAAACCCTCTGCAATGTTTTTAACTGTGTTTCCTTTAGATATCATCATTTCTTTTGATCCACAGTCATAATAAGGTCTAGTCTTTTCTTTAATTAATAATTTCACATCTAAATTTCTTTCTAAGAACAATGATTGCAAAATATCTTGCAAATTAATATTTGTTTCTATCTTATTAAAATAAGAATTTATAATAGTAAATGTGACTATTGACATAATGCATATACTTACTATAACAAAAATCATGCTCATATCATCCCTCCCTCCAATATTGCAAAAGATATATTCTTTTATCATAGAAAGAGGCTAATATCAAATTTTAAATAGTTATTTTTTAGTGTACTTCAAACAGGTATTATTTATTTGGTGTGATATTCCATTTTTCGCTTGTCAATAGAACATAAGTTCGATATAATAAAAGTGCCACTGGATTTTATATATTATTTAATATTCTAAAGAGGAGGAGTAGGAGAATGAAGAATAGTTCTTCCATTTGGGTGACAATAAGTAAAAGAGAGCAAGAATTAATAATTATGGCTTTAGACTATACATCTAATACACATTACAAAACAAGTATTAATAAACATAATAAGGATGTTCTATGTATCGACTATATTATTTCTGAACTTTTAAAAGATAAATTTCAAAAAATAGGGAAAGATGAACTCGATTTATATGATGTTGAGATTCACTATACAGAAGTCAATGTTTTGCTATTTGCATTATATTATTTCGCTCCTTATATAAGCAAAGATGCAGATAGTAAAATCTTAACAAATATATTGACTATAATTCTTTGTGAAACAATAGATATCAAGGCTAAAAGCAAAGAATACGTAAAACTTGATAACTTAGATAAACTAAATATATTTATAGAGGAGATAAAAACAAAAATTAATTAATAGACATCTAAGCCTATTTTTAATTAATAAATACATAATTCTTTCTGTATAAAAATAGATGTATTTTATTGTGACGGAGGAATTTACATGAAAATTTTATTAAGTTTTACTAGGATCTTAGAATATAATGAGAATTTAAGTAAGGAAACAAATAGGATTGCACAGACACTAAAAGATAAGTCTGGAATGAAAGTTGATAGTAAGAGTATTTATTTTATACAGGAATGGAATGATTTTTTAGATTCGTTATCTAATCAAATAATTGATGGTTTTGGCAAAACCTGTTATGATTGGGTTTATTCATAGTGGGATAGAGAAAATACACTAAGAGAAAATGATTATGTAAATGGATATCGCTTAATTGTTAATGTTGATAATCCTAGAATATTGGTTTAAAAATTATATTCCTCTAGGAATTCCTATATAGATCTTTGTGTTTTGCAGAAAATAATTGATTTAAAAAAGAGACTTAAAATTAAGTCTCTTTTTATTTTTAGATAAAACATTTAAAAGATGTGTTATGTTAAAAGAAACTGATTAATGGAAATATCAAAAGGGGGCATTTTATGTTTAAAGATACTTTATTAGATAAAACTTGTATTGTTATTCCTCTTACATTAAACGAAAAGGAAACCATTATAAAAGCATTAAAGATAACTTCTAGAAAATATTATACAATAGAATTTATTAAAAATTTTAAAGAAGTATCTTGGGCTGACTACTTTATTAATGAATTGTTATATGAAAAAGTAAAAGTATTTGATAAGCAAGATAATGATTTTTTTAATCTTAAAATACACGCTTTTGAATTGAGTGTATTATTATTTGCTCTAAATTACTATTTAAAAGAAGAAATAATATTAGAAGAAAAAGAAAATTTGGAGAAGATATGCACTATGATACGCATGGAATCTATGGAGTTAATGCAGGAAATGAAAGAATTTTCAACTCTGAAAAATAGTGAAAAAATGAAACTATATTGCTATTATGTATTGGAAATTAAGTAAGGGCAAGGATTGTTATTTCAAACGAAAGACTACCTGAAACACAGGTAGTCTTAGAATTATTTAATATAACCATCTTTCTTTGCACACTCAAATGCTTGATCTAAAGTAATTGCATCTGGAAAATCAACAATTACTGCATCTGCCGAAGGATAATAACCAGTATCACGACTATTTGGCGAAAAATATCCATCCTCATAGGATACAGAGCCTAAATAATGTCCCGCTGCTGATGACATTACAACATTAAAATAAACTCCATTTTCACGCTCTATTTTGATATCTTGAATAGCACTAGCACCTACATTATTCATGTAAAAACCTCCTAAGTTTAGAATATATTTATTTATACAGAAAATACACAACCCCTGTCAAGTTGACTTTATTTCAAATTTTATTTGATTTTATGATTTATGCTTTTATATGATATATGCACAATTACTATAAGGAGGTATTTTTATTATGGCAGATTACAGTAGAGGAGAATTATATATACCACAAAATCTTTATGATAGCGATTTAGTAGTAAGGAACTTAATTAATGAGTATGATTGGTCTGAAAGAGAAACTGATGAAAAAGTAATTACTTTTGTTGATAATGAAGCGTCATATGGTAAGTTTGATTATTTAGAAAGCCAACTTAAAAAACTTGGAATTTCATTTAACAGGAAAAGTGCTAATTGTTCTGATGTTCCTGATCAATTAAGAATGTATAGACCTGCTGAAGAAGGGAAAGAAGAAATAGATAAGGAAATAAGTCTTTCTTATGATAACTATGAACCTTATATCGAAATATCTTACATTAAAAATATTTTAAGAGAAGATATAAATGAAATAGATAAATTAAAGAAAATTCAGGAATTAGTGAATTTTTATGGAGAAGTTGAAAAAAGTTTATATGAATATTAAACACAAGAACAAGGCTTTCTACGGAAGGCCTTGTTCTAAATTTCATTGAAATTATGTATTATACCTGAAGATATCACAGAGGAGACATCGTTAATGAATGATTTAGATACAGATTCATTAGATGCAGTTGAAATCATGCTAAATATATATCTGAGACTTTGCTAATTGCATAAAAATACTTGCAATTAGGGATTACCCTGATTTTTATTTTACTTGAAAGTAGAGATTGAAAATTAATAAGATACTCCCACATTTTAATAGGTTTAAGTATAAAAACATAGGAATCTAAAAAAGGAGAGATATAGATGAATAGGGAGTTACTTATTAAAGAAATTACTTTATTCCATGGTACATGTGAAAAGATAGAAGGTGAACTTAGAGGTGGAGGTTATGACGGAGTTTTTTGGACAGCATATACTTCAGCAGTAGCACAAAACTATATTCCAGAGGCAGGTATTATTTCTTATATTCCAGAAATAGAATATTTTTTAGATAATGCTGTAACTCCAGAAAATACAAATATTGTGATTGCGGAGATGATGGGATATAGGGCAGAAATTCATTCTGTAGATAGCAATAGACCTTCTTCATGGTCTTGGTTCAAAGATAAAGAAAGTTGTTATTTTACTAAAGGAGAATTGAAAGCCTTTATTGAGAAAGATTTAGGATACAAAGCGAAAGATGGAGTTTACCCTATTAAAACCAGTTATATAGAAGGTAAATTAACTGTACTACCTGCTGACTATAAGTTGAAAGGTAGACTTTATATATTGACCGTAAGAAATGAAAAAGAACTTAGAATTTATGATTACGCAAATGGTTCCGAAGGAGATTTGACAGATCCAGAATATAATCATTTAAAAGTATTTAAATGGGCTAAAGAGCAAGGATATGATGGGATTAAAATTAATGATTTTTGTCAAAGTAAAAATTGGGGTAATGTAGGACATCATTCTATTGGACTTTTTCCTATTGGACTTAAGAAAATGAATAAAACATTTATCACCGCTACAAATTTTGATTGGGATGAAAGTTTGCAGATATCAGATACACCAGAATACAGAGAGTTTATTAAAAAGAGTGCTTAAACAAGAGGCAGCCATTGGGCTGTCTTTTATATTTCAATTATTTCAAAGATTTATCAAATCATGTGTTATGTTAGAAATACAAAACAATAGAGGAGGTATAAAGGATGAAAATAAAATTATATAAAGAGCAAGAAGTTAAAGAAATATATGACTTTAAGGGGATAAAAGAGTTCTTACGAACTGATTTAGAAATCACTAGAGACTTAGGTTTTGAAAACCCATTTATCAAAGGATGTCTTCGCAGCGGCAAAACGTCAAAGGTACTAATTCCACTTTACAAGGTGTGGGAAGGCGGAAAATTATATATAAATATCGAAAGAAGATATGAAGATGTAATAGTAGATAGAGACGATATACATGTCTTTGGATTACATGAGGATAAACCAAACTTCTCTGATATAACATCACTTCTTTTAACTGGAAAATCTGTATACTTGAGTCTTTCGGCAGAATCCGCTCAAAAGATGAAACTTGCTTATGAATTATTGAACGACATATTTGCTGATCTACATTCAAAAGTAGGAAAAGTTGATGTTCCTATTCTAATCTGCTGTGACGAACTTCATCACTTGGGAAGGATAGAGAATTTAGTAACAGTTCTTGAAGATAATAATCTGTATGTAGCGTCAACCGTTCAATATACTAGACAGTTAGAATCCAATTATACATCAGAGGAAGTACAAAAAATCAAAAAGTTTATCACTATGTATGATGTAGAAAAACAACCTAAAAACCATCTACAGTAATCGTGGGGTCTCTGCAATAAATCAGAGGCTTAAAATTAAAGAACATATTGAGTTTGAGCGGTTAAAGGATTATGGGTTTGTTATTGAAGAAAATAGAGCAGTTTATACGGATAGTGAACAGGATGGTAGTATTGAAACTGCATAAGCCATCATATTTGAGGATCGAGAAGTGAGAATATATATAGAATTTCCTAATATTATGTCTTGTTGCGACTATATCCATGGGATAGGAGAAGTTGTAGCCAAATTAATATAAGATTGAATTGTTGAACTGGTGAAGGAGGAGAAACGAAAAATGAATGGAAAGGCTTTTACTAGTGTAGTCAACAAATATAAAAAGTGTCCTAATTGCAAAAGTAGTTACAAGGATACTAAGTTAAAGGTTTCTTTAGAGAATGAGATAATTATTATAAGTTGCGAATGTGGTTTTTTGAAAAAGGTTGATGAAAACAATAAAACAATAAAGAAATAAAGTAGTTCATTGATGAAAGAAGGGCTGAAAATGGAAATAGATAAAATCGAATTCGATAGTGGATTTGTTAAGCATAGATTGTCTATAAATAAAGAGGATAATACATTGTATTTAACAAATATTACTCAATCAGGCAGTCCAAGTTCTTCAATAGGACTTGAATTAACAAAAGGAGAATTAAAAAATTATATAGACTTATTGAATATCATGTATAGTCGATTAAGTTAAAGTAATATGTTAAGGACGCTCTACAACAGAGCGTCTTATTTTATTATACCTAAATTTTCAAAACAGAAATGGTGTTATGTTAAAAACACAAAAAATTCAAAGGGATGGTGTTTTTACTCTTATAATGATATTAAAAAACTAATAGGGTGATTGAGAATAAAGTATTGGTAAGTATTCTTGATTTATTTGGAAGTCATTTTGTATTGTATATCAAGTACATATTTATGGATTTAATCAATACTTAGGAGGTACTTCACTTGAGACAGTTTAATGATCACCAAAGAAAAGCGTTTCAACAGTTAAGTAATGCTTTGTTTTTAGTAGAGCAGGAAATGTCAAAAAGTATATTATTGAGGGATTATCAGACTTTGTAAACTTAAATGCAGATGTTGAATCTAATGATATCATTGCAGTTATGAAAAAGGCTTTAAAAGAGAAGAAAAAAGAAATGATGATAAATAAAAATGTGTGTAAGGAGATGGGCGTATGAAAACAAGATTATTACATGGTTTTATTTTAACGGATGAAATTCAAAGGACTTTATATAACTTATGGTTTTTTCAAAAGATCTTAGTGTTTTGTAGACCGGATGAATATGAAGAAAGAGTAGTTAGGGATATAATCAAATTTGATTTTGAGGTACTTGACAAGAAACAGGTTCCTTTCAGAATACAAAATGAATTCTTGGCCCTAGCACAGAAGGGAAGAAGTTTTGATGATTTTATATATTCTTTACAAGTAGCATAATAAGACTAAGACCTTAGTTAATCTAGGGTCTTTTAGTTTTTCTTGATTAATGCATTAAACATTTTATTTGATTTGCAGCAGTAAGACTTGTATAATTTCTCATTATATAATAACTATAGGGGGTATTAATATGAATTTTAAAGTAGGTATTGATGAGGTGGGGGTTTCATCAATTGCGGGTCCAATGGTGGCTGCACTTGTTGTACTTCCAGAAAATCATGGAATAGATAGATTACCAATTGATAGCAAAAACTTATCTGATAATGAAATTATAGAATTAGCAAAACAAATTAAGGAAAAGGCCATGTATTTCAAGATTAAAGAAATTTCTGCTGAAGAAGTAGATAAGCATGGCGTTAGTAAATCTATGAGGAAACTTTGGAATAGGTTAGCAAAGCACATTACAAGAAGTAGACAAAGTAAATTTAAAGTGAACTATATTCCTGAAATAACAATTATATTAGATGGAAATCAAAAGATGGATTGGATTGAAAGAATTCCAAAGGTTACTCATATTACAGAGGTATCTGCTGATGCTAAACATGATTGTGTATCTGCTGCATCTATAATAGCCAAGGATTACTGTGATCAAAAATTGAGAGAAATAGATAGATTATATCCTCAATATAACTTTAAGCAACACAAAGGATATCCTACAACAGAACATATCGTAAAGATAAAAGAAGTTGGTCTTTGTAAGGAGCATAGATTTAAAATAGCAAGTAATGTAGTAAAAGATTTTAAAGAAGAAAATAGAGAGATTCATTTATCAGAAGAACAGGTGAAGGAAAAACTTACAAATATCTATTTATTAGATACACACTATAATAACTTGATTGGAGAATGGGAGAGAAACTTTTGTAAATTACAGTTTTTGACGGCAGTTAAAAATAAAAAAAGCCTATCTCCGAAAGTTCAGTTCATTATTAATGAAATTGAATCAAAGTGTTTTAATAATCTTAAAAAACTTTATAAAAAGAACGCAAATAAAGTCTTAGAGGAACTTAAAATCAGTACTCAAGTTATTCATTATAATAATTCTTTGGATGAAAAAGACAAATTAAATATAATATATAAAAATAAAAAACTATATAATTTAACACCATGGGAAAATAATTTTATTGAGAATAATTATAGTAGATTATATCTTTCTAATTATGAATTCTCCGAAAAGATTAAGTTATATATTACTAAAACTTATGAAAAATATTGCACGACAAAAGCCTCCTAAATATAAAAGGGGGCTTTTATTAAATTTTAAACTATGTGTTATGATAAAGTTGAAAGCAATTAAGATGAATATGTAGTATATTTTAATATTATTATAATGTTTTATTATAATAAGCAGGTATTTGACAAAGGAGGATTAACTATGATTGTTTTAGAAGGAAAGTATAATAAAGCAGCAGTATTTACAGATAATATCGGGAATGAGGCAATAAGTCAAATTATAGAGTTGTGCAATCAGAGGGCGTTTGAAGAAAGTAAAATCAGAATCATGCCTGATTGTCATGCAGGTGCAGGATGTGTGATTGGCTTTACGGCAGATTTAGGTCGTAAAATCGTACCTAATTTAATAGGCGTAGATATTGGATGTGGACTTTTAACTGTTCCTTTAGGCGATATAGAAATTAATTTTGAGGAGATGGATAATTTTATTAGAAACAATATTCCCCATGGTTTTTCTGTAAACAATAAGGCTCAAAAAATGTCTCAAGAAGTAGAGCAAAGAATAGAGGAAATTGCTAAATTGACCAATTCTGATCTTAATAGGCATATTCTAAGTTTGGGTTCATTGGGCGGGGGCAACCATTTTTGTGAATGTGGTGTTGATTCGCAAGGAATAAAGTATCTAGTAATTCATTCTGGTAGCAGAAATTTTGGATTGCAGATAGCAAAATATTATCAGGACAAGGCTATTGAACATTGTCAAAGTCAGATTAATGCTATAACTCATGAAATGAATCGTAATCTAGGATTATTAAAACAACAGGGTAGAGTTGCGGAAATTCAATCGACCAAAGAAGAATATCAAAAGATAATGGAAGTTTATAAAGTACCAAAAAACTTATCTTTTTTAGAGGGAGAATTAGCAGAACAATATAAGAGAGATATGGAGTTCGCACAAAAATTCGCAGTTGAAAATAGAATCTCCATGGCAAAGAGAATTGTGGAGTTTTTAGGATTAGATTTTGATGAATTAGAAAGTTTTACTACAATTCATAATTATATTAGTTATGAAGATAATCTTATCAGAAAAGGGGCTATATCCGCTAAAAAAGGTGAGAAAGTGCTTATTCCGATTAATATGAGGGACGGTTCTATTCTTGCAGTTGGGAAAGGTAATGAAGAGTGGAATTATTCAGCACCTCATGGAGCAGGGAGATTGTATTCAAGAGGTCATAGTAAAGAATTATTCAGCCTAGAAGAATATCAAGAAACCATGAAAGGAATCTATTCTACTTCTGTTAATCAATCAACTATTGACGAGGCACCTATGGCATATAAACCTATTGACGAAATTATAGAGAATACGAAGGAAACAATTGATATTATAGATATCATTAGACCTTTATATAATTTCAAAGCATAAAAAAAGTCTTGGGACACCCCAAGGCTTTTTTAAATGTATTCTAAATGATTTTCATTTGATTCATTGCTGTATAGTATAGTGTAAACATTGAGCATAACTTCCATATCATCATGTCCACCATATTTTTTAAATGTTTCTAGTATTAATTCAATCTTATCTCTTTTATATCCCATAGCCTGTAAACATTGCTCTGATAAAGCAAAAGGATCTTCGGTGATTTTATTAAAATTTTTTGAGGATAGTTCAGCCAATTTAGTAAAAAACATTCTCCATGCCAATTCAGACAAAATTTTAAAATCCTTATCTTCAATTCTATCATTAAAAGCATAATTATCTTCAGGAATGTGGAATGTTTTTTGTCCATTATTAAACCGTCTATTGATTTCTGCCTTCATAATTCTTCTTTCTTTAGCCTGTATTTGCTCTGTTTTAATTCTCTCTCTTATCTCTCTTTTTCTTGCCTTAGAAGCCTTCTTAGCCTTACTCATACCCATAGGATTAACCTCCCTAGTATCTATGTCATATCATTGTTTTATATTTTATTACGATAATAACATTTTATACAGATGCTATCAAATTATTTTAATAGAATAAGAGTTCTGAATTGCTATCTTAAAAACGTGTGTTATGTTAAAAAAACAAAACATTTCATACATAGGAGGTACTCGAACAATGGGTAACGCTAGGAAAAAACTAATGGAAAAGATTAAACATAATGAATCTATAGTTCAAGAAGATAGTGAAATGAGTTTTTTTCTTGATTTCATAGATAATGAGGCGAAAAAGGAAAAGTCAGTTATGGATCCTTTTACTTATGCTAAAAACTTGAGGCTTAATTTAGATGAAATGACCCCTAAAGAAGTTCAGAGCATACTTGATTTTAAGAGTGAACAGAATAAAAGATTATTCTACACAGGATGCAAAACTAAACTTTTAAATTTACTTTTAAACAAGAAAAACTTTGAACATAAAAAAATACAATTAGAATTAACTTTATTGGAAAGTCTAAAGACTTTTAAAGTAAAGAAAGAAGACCTTGAGAATATTTTATTAAAATCATGCACCATTGAAAATACGGAAGAAAGATTTAACTTTATAAAAAAAGAGTTAGTTTTATATTTTATATATAGTTTAAATAGCAATGAAGAAAAAGTTATATCTGAATCTGCGTTGAAAGATTTAAGATCCTTTTATAAATTGGAATTAGATAGAGCATTTAAAATATTACAGTTTATGTATAATGTGAGAGAACTTCAGCCTACGACTTTTGAATCAGGGGAGCAGGGATATATAATAGAACCGTATCCTAAAAAAATCAAACGTGCTAGAAAAAAACTCAAAAAATCAGAGGAAAAGATGAAAACTATTTGTATAGATGACAAATTGCTTATACAAAATTAAAAATTGTTCTTTAGAAAAACTTGATTTATTGATATATATATGTATAAAATTGAGATAACATAAAACCTAATCTAGGAGGGGTACTTATGAAAGGATATTTTGCATCACATTTTTTCAATGCTGCTATGTTTCAATGGACAGAAGAAATAGCGACACTGATCGAAAAAGAAACAGGTCTCGAACTTTATGTCCCTCAAAGAAATAAAGACATTAATGATAAAAAGAATAATGATGCTGAAATTACTGATATTAAGATTGCTGATGCTGATCTTGAAAGGCTAAAAGAATCAAATGTACTAATATGCTGTATAGATGGACAAAGTATGGATGAAGGAGTAATGGGGGAAGTAGGCTATTTTGCAGCATTAATGGATATGCAAAAAGATAAACCTAGAACCATAATCGCTATATATACAGATATGAGACAGTTTGGAACAGGTGATAACCATCTATATAGAAATCTATTTATTACTGGAGTTATTAGAAAGCGTGGATCAATTGTAGGAGGGGAACCTGATAAAGAAGATTATAAGGTTACTCTTATAAAAGAAATTAAGGACTTTATGATAAAGTATAATTAAAGTCATAATGAAAAGGGGATGTGTATCTCCTTTTTTTATGCAAAAAAAGAATCAGTGGTGAACTTAAAAAGGAATAAAAAATGATACTCCTATTGTTCAATAATCCTCTTGAATCAGCATTCTTTCTAGTAACTATGCTAAAATATGTGCTAAGTTATATGATATCATTAAGATAAATTTGATTCTAATAGTTGATTATATGTATTATAGGAAAATAAAATATGGAATTAATTATAAAGAAAGGGTAGTTTAGTAATGAAGAAATTAAAGAACTTTATAAAAGCATTTTGTATATTAATATTTATTGGAGTGCTTACATTTATTAATGATGAATTTATAAGAGTTTACGTCTATCAATATAATAACCAATTACGGTTGGTAGATCACTTTCTAGCAAGTATTTCAATTCCGATAATTGTATATTTAATTGGAGTACAGTTTCACAAAAGTTGTATTTTTTATTTTTCTTGGTGTACTTTTTGGGAATTGCACCAATTTATAAGTAGAGGATATTTCCAATATGATCAATATATGATTGATATATTTGGATTAATGATACTTATATACTTATATAAGATTAAAATAATTGAGAAAATAAAATCGTAATGAATACAATGCGATTTTATTTTCATTTTATATGCTATTTTCAGGTTTTATACCTTAAACTGAAACCGTTGATACTATAGAGAACATTCAGAGGAATACTAAGTCTTATTTTTGTAAAATACTTGACAGTATTGTTAAATATTCGTTATAGATAATAAGGGTGCTTAGATAGAGTATTGGTAAATTTTTAAAAAGAGGTGATGACCATGGATGGCAAGTACAGAAAAGATATTCACAAGGGACAACATGTTAATATTGTGTTGAAAAAAGATCAGTCAACAGGAATACTTACTTATGGGGTTGTAGAAGAAATATTAACAAATAGAGCATACCACCCAAGAGGAATAAAAGTAAAATTAAAAGATAATAAGGGAGTAGGTAGAGTTCAGTGGATTCCTGAAATTAAACAATAGAATAACCTCCAATTGATTAGAGGTTGTTTTTATATCTTAAATAAGATTATCGTAAATGATAACATATGACATTAAAAGAAATCACTATTAAAGAGATATATTATAGAGGTAATTAATATAACTAGGTTATGAAATAAACTTTAAATAGGTATATAGTCTAAAATATAATAAGTTACAAGTATTTAAAGAATTAATAAAATGAGGTGATTAAACCAATGAGTATAGAAATTCTACCAAAGAACATTCATCCGTCATGGCATAAGTTTTTGTCTGATGATATCTTAAATGAATTAAGAAATATAGAAAGTCAAATAGGAAGCAACTATAATCCTCCAACTAACCTAGTGCTTAGATTTTTAGAAAATGACTTATATAATATCAAAATAGTAATTCTAGGCATGGATCCATACCCCCAATTTGGAGTGGCCATTGGCCGTTGTTTTCAAGTAGGTGGACATACCTCATGGAACCAACCTTTCAATAAATCATTACAAAATATAATTAAACTCATTCATAAGTCGTATTCTGATATTATAGATTACGGAGATATCAAGTCATTGGGAGAAATAAGAAAGGAAATTCAATCGGATGACTTTGATATCTTATCACCTGATACAATGTTTGATAGTTGGGAAAATCAAGGTGTATTGCTTCTTAATGCTTATCTTACTGTAGAGATAGGAAAACCGGGATCCCATAGTGACATTTGGGATACATTCTCTAAAAAACTAATTAGATTTATTGATGCTGAAAGACCAGATGCAAAATGGTTTTTATGGGGAAATGACGCACAAGAAATAGGGACAATAGTAATAAATGGAGTGAAATATAAAGACAGGCACCCTTCAAGGGTTAGTGAGAAGTATGATAAAGATTTTCTTAAATCAAATTGTTTTAAGGAAACTATGAATATTATTAATTGGCTTGGCGAGTAGGGAAACCTACTTGTTTTTTTGTGTTATGTTAAAAGAAAAAGATTGGAGTGAATTATGTCATGAAAAAATACAATTCAAGAAAAGGAAGTATAGAAATTATTTTTGTTCTTTTTGTCTTTGCTGCCTTATTTTTCGTATTAATAAGTCAGAATGTAGAAAGTAAGCAAAATGCATTAACGGCAGACTTAATTATCTCTAGATATGCTGAAAGTATCAATAAAGATGGATATTTATCTTTTGAAAAAAAAGCAAGTCTTATTTATGAACTAAAGCAACTAGGTTATAACAATGTAGAAGTCTTAGCACCCGACAAAAAAACAGAAAGTAAAAGCACCGTTCTTCAAGTTACAATGCAAAAAGAAAATTTAAGAGGTGGAATAGTAGAGCAAAAGAATTTCATAAAGGAAATAGATTTGAACTAGACAATTATATAACAATCTAATATTTAAGGAGTATATACCCCTTTTTTTAATATGTTATGTTAAAAGAAAGAGAGGTGTTTTATATGTCAAAAAAGATAGGTCGTAATGACAATTGTCCTTGTATGTCAAATAAGAAATATAAAAAATGTTGTATAGGTAAGAATGAAAAAGAGATACTTGAGCAAATTAAAATTAATATACATGAAATATTAAAAAAGGAATCAGAAAAAAGAATTGATGAGGAAGATAATGGCAAAGAATTTTATTTAATGTCAGAACTTAAAAGAAAGCAAATTGAATTAAATTATAATATTTTCTTTAATGGTTTTGGAAAATATGTGATGAATGTAATGGTTCGGTCTATGAAGGAGGCCAAATTATACAAGAAGAAGATTAATGGCAGCATTATTCCTGATGAAGCAATTTTTTATAGATTAGAGGATTTAGATACATCTGAACCATCTGTTAAGTATGTATTTGTAGATTTTTATAAAATGATGGAAGTGCTTGATATCGAACTAACAGATGAAGATATTAAAAGAGATATGTATGGTCTATAATAACTTCTAATATTCAATATGAGAAGAAAATTAAATTCTAAGATTTTTTTATAATAAATATAATTGATAAACTCAGCGACAAATTTTAGTTGTCGCTTCTTTAGTAATAAAATATGAGAGATTATGTCTTGAATTTAAATCATTAAAGTTTATATAATACCTCTACATATCAGATAGGTATTTAATTTATATACATTGGAGGTATTTTGAATGGGAAAATTTATTGAAAAAAAGAGAATTAAGGCCTCAAAAAGAGGAATTACATTTTCTTTTAAGAATAAAACAAATGCTAATAAGTCTAAGACTAAGTTTGATATAGGCGAGCATTATATAGTGGATCTAAAAAACAATAAGATGGTTATTCTTCCATCTAATGGACAAGGATTAAAGGTTTCAAGAAAGAAAACTAAAACTGATGAAAAACCACTTTTTGATATTAGAAATAATGAGGCTTTATCTGCATTTAAGGATGCTGATTATTTAGAGGTTTCTATTTATGAAGATAAAATTTTAGTTGAAGGTTATATCGAAGAAAATACAAATACATTATCTAATACTATTAAAAAAATTAAAAATAAAATATTAGGTAAAAAAGTAATTGATATTACTAAATTATTAAATGTAAAGAAAACCGCCAGTATGGTGTTTAGTAGAAACGAATTAAAAATGGTAGCAGGTGACGAATCTTTTCAAATCTCTATGGATGATATATTAGGAAGTATTAATACTAATATAGCAGAGTCCATACCTACTACAGACAATTATATCTCATATACTAATAAGTATACAAAGCAAAATGCTAAGGTATTAGACTTTACAAAGTCACTTAAAAACATAGAGTACCCTTTACAAATTGTAAGTCTCTTTTCAGGTGCAGGATTGCTCGATTATGCTTTTGTTAAGGAAGGTTTTGAGATAGTTTTTGCTATTGATAATGATGAAGATGCTTGTAGAACATACAGAGAAAATTTAGGAGATCATATTGTATGTGATGATATATGTTCATATCCTAAGATAGATGTGCCAGATACAAAAATTATTATTGGCGGACCATCTTGTAAACCATTTACTAAAGAAAGATTTAATTATGGAAAAGAGAGAGGGAAGATAGAGGATCATAAAGATAGTCAACTCATTCTTGAATATGTTAAGTGGGTTAAATCAAAATATGCTGATTACGATATATTTGTAATGGAAAATGTGCCTGACTTATTAACTGCTTCAGAAGGTGCTTATCTTAAATTAATAAAAGAAGAACTTTCTGATTTTGAAATATCTCATGGTATCGTAACTGATGTAGAGCAAGGAGGATATCAAAATAGAAAGAGAGCATTTATTATTGGAAGTAAGATAGGTAGGGTGAACATTCCTGAGCCTTTAGTTTCACAAGATAGATGGAAAACTATGGGCGATGTTCTTGCTAAAGTGGATGATAATTGGCCAAATCAAAACGATGTAAGCATTGCTAGAGAAGATACACTTGAGAGAATGAAATATGTTCCTCAAGGTGAAAATTGGGAGTCTATTCCTGAATATTTAAGAACTAAGGCAAGACATTCTAATTCATATAGAAGATTAGCAATGAATCAACCTTGTATTACATTAGTTAATTATAGAAAACCAGTTATCATTCACCCATTAGAAGATAGAATCTTAACGGTTAGTGAGGCTGCTGCTGCTTCAGGTCTTGATAAGAACTTTGTATTTAAGGGTAAGTTAAGTAGTATGCAACAACAAGTGGGTAATGGTGTTCCAATCGCATTAGGTAGAAGTATTGCTAGGGCTGTTAAAGAAACTATTATTAAATATGTTCAATCAAAAAACAATATTGCTTTAGCAACTATATAGAAAAATCCCCTTATAAGGGGATTTTATTATTTATTTTCTTAATTAGTCCTAAAACATTTAAAGGTTTTGCAATCGTATCCATCTAGTACATCTACTCATATTTATTAACATTATAAACTCCATCTCCTGCGAATTCAAGGTTCCCTTTATTGTTAATTCTTCTCTAAATATCTCTGTAATTATCTTTACAATATGTACAAAAGCAAATCACTCCTTTTAAAGTTCAAATGACAGTGATGAAATTGGGTTATTGAGTTTACCAGTGTACATATGAATTAGTTTTTCAGAACGAATAAAGTCAACCGATGTTATTAATTCACTAGGTTTATCAAACAATTCTATCCCACTATTATTTAAAAGTTGGGAAACAAATTGGGAACAAAAATAGCAATTTTCTCTATTTAAAGGTTTATTGATGATTACTCCAAATAGTCCGATAAAGTTATATTTATACTTACTGCTTTCTTTTTTGAATTCACATAAACTTAGAACTAGTTTGTCGTATTCTTCATAAGTAATATCTAAAGCATATATAGAACAAATAGTATTAGGGAAGTAGGCATAAACACCATTCTCTATATCTTCTTTAACAAAACCTGCTGAAAATGGATTTAGGGGATTTTGACGGCCAAAAGAATACAATTCATTAAAATCTCTGTCTAATGAAATAGAGACATGAGGATATTCTATTTTAGTGGCATATTTAATTAATTGACTAAGCCATGTGCCAGTGTATGAAAGCAAAAAATACACTGTTTTTTGCTTTTTATTATCCATATGTTTTCCCCCTCTTGTATTTATCACATAAGTATTAAATTATATATGAACGAAGAATAAATTTCAAGCAATAAGTCTAATAAAAATACTTGAAATAAAGCAGAAAAAACATGCATTGTTGTTAGCATGATCATCATAATTTAATAACTAATATCATTGAATTAATTAGAAGCAAAGGTTATTTTGAAATGTCCGGTACAATCGTTGGTGTTTCTAATGAATTACTTGATGAAGTGTTATAGTGAAACAAAAAATAGGTCTTGACATGTCAAGACTTTAATTTTTATAGTCAATGAGACCTATTTTCACAAAAATATATATTTAATGTAGAAAAGAAAAAGATAATTAGGTATATTATATTAGTAAGTATATGAATTTATAAGTTTTATGAAATTTATTAAAAATATTAAAAGGCGAATTAATGTTAAAGATGAACGTTTGAAAAAATATTGAAATAGTTATAGTAATAATTTTTGATAATATTAGCCTTATGCATGATAGAAATAATATTCATAAATAACAAGACTCCTTGGTTTATAGAAATATAAATTCATTACATAGGACTATATCAAACAGGAGGTTAGAAATATGTCAGTAGCAAAAAAAGAGAATTGGAGTAATCATGAAAATAAATTTTTAATTGAATATGTAAATCAAAATCAAAAAGGAAAAAATAAAATTCATTTATTAAAAGAGGTTTCTGATAAATTAAACAAGAATGTAAAAGATGTTACTAATCAGTATTTTAGCATCTCAAAAAGCAATAGTGAATCAGATAATTTATTAAAACTTAAAACTGATGATATTAAAGATAAAAGTAAATTTACACAACTTATTGCTGAATTACAAAGCCTCCAGTAAACTATTCAATATCGAATAGTTTATTTTTATTTATTGTGAGTATTTTTCTTATCTGAACTTGAAAGTTACACTCCCAAAGATTAAAATTATTTAAAACTTTAATGAGGAATAGTTAAACAATTTTACATAGAATTTCGCAAATATTTTACTTATAATTAAAAGTAAAAGACTAGTGATTATAATTAGTAGTCTTGTGATTATGCAATATATTAGATAAATTTGATTCTGATAGAATTATCAATATAATTGTAAATATATTAGATAGAGGAGGAATAATCATGAATAAATATATTATGAAATTACCTCAACTTAATTTACTTACCCCTGATGTGAATACTACATTTAAAAAATTAGTAGAAGAAATATCGGAATGTAATGAGGCCTTTGAAACATTAAGTAAGTTTGAGGAAAAATATAATATTAATTGGCTTTTACTAAGTGATGATGAACTAAATCGCATAAGAAGTGACTATAAGAAATTAATTAATGAATTCTTATTTGAAATTATGGATATAGCACAAGTTTGTGTATCTCAATTATTCGTATTTGAAACTAATGGAATGGATACAAAGTCAGTATTTGATGATTATATCGAAGAAGATGACGAAATTATCTTTGAATACAAAAACAACTGTAAATATTTCCATCTCCCAAGAAGGACCAAGGATACATCAATTTCAGAAACAATGAACTCTATTATAAAGTCCATGGGAATTATCGCTAAATTGAGCAAATTTACAGGTGAAAATGGAGAAAAACCAATAATGGATATTAATGCATCAAATTATAAATATGTTTATGAACTATATAACATTATTCAATATTGTTTCGATTTAATTTATATTATGAATGAAAAATATAATATTGATATAAAGATGTTATTTGATGGACATGTAAATAAATTAATTAAAAAAGGTTATGTAAAATTAGATTAAGAATGTAAGAGATGGTGACTTTGAACACTATCTTTTACATTTTTTTGTTGATTTTAGGAGTGTTTTAAATCATAGTACTTGATATTTATTAAAATCTTGAACTATTCTTTCTTAATTAGCAATTAGGAAAGGATGCGATGTCAATGATGATAGGTGGCAAAAGTAAATTAGAATTTAATCAATTAATGGATAGGAAACAAAAAGGTGTTGATTCTATTGAAGTATATACTGATATTAAAACTTTTATGGTTCCAACAAATTCTAATGATGGCTTAAAACTTCTAAATGAACTTGACATGACGGCCTATGCAGTACATGCTCCAATGAGAAATGAAGAAAATTGGCATATAAGTGTAGGAAATTTAACTTCGAATGAAAGAGCAAGAAATCTAAACATTATCAAGCAATCAATTGAAATGGCTCATCATGTTTGTAAAGTTGATAATCCAATTGTAATAATTCATGCAGGTGGACATTATGAACTTGAATTATATAGTAAGTTTGATTTGATAAATAGAAGAACTAAAGAGATTGATATGTTGAAAAAAGATTTACAGTATCTAAATAATTATATTATATCAAAATATCCTTCTGTTATATTAGGTATTGAAAACCATTGCATTTTTACTTATGAAAATGGAAAAGTGTATGGATTTAACTATGGCAAAGATTTTGATTTGCCAGAAGTAATTAGAAGTCTAAAATTATCTAATATAAAAGCAGTATTAGATATTTGCCATGCACAATCAGTATGTAATTATGACAAACTTGATGTCACTAAGAAGAATAGAAAGATTGAAGATTTCATTAGAGCATATTCAGACACTCTTTGTTTAATTCATTTGGCTAATGTAAAAGATTTCGGTGAAATTGAAGAAAAGCATGGAACCCCTTTTCATGAAACTCCAAATGATATTGATAGATTAAAGAAAGTTATAAAAACATTAGAAGAAACAGGGTATAAAGGCAGAATTACGCTTGAAATTTTGGAAAAGGACCATACTAATGCATTGAACTTAAAAACTACAATCAATACTATAAAGAATATCGGTTATGAAAAATATATTTATTAGCAGCCTCTTTAAAAGGGGCTGCTTTATATTTTACTTGCAATATGAGTAGATGTTTGCCCAGAATATTGCAGTTATCTATATTTGGATTTTAACTAAAAGATGATGTTTATATAAGGAGGATATATAGTTATGTTAGGAGATTATTCAATTTGTAACGTATGTTCATATGAAGGATTGGTAGAGGTAGGATCTAAAATATGTCCTATTTGTCGTGAGGCAAGTTTAGAATATACAGGGATATCACATCCTACAGTTTTAATAGATAAAGTAGATAATAGAGAGTTTAGCAAAAGATATCTGCAAAAATCAGATAATGAGAAATTGATTATATGGGAAAGACTTTCTTATTTAGAGAGAAGAAGTCTTGAGAATGAAATTGAGAACATTATAAATGAGATAAAACATGCCTAAGTACGCATTAGGTACATAGTATAAAGTTTTGAGGTGTTATGAACTGGCATACTTTTGAACTTAATTTCATGTGTTATGTTAAAAAAAGTAATTAATGATTTTCATAATGTTATAATATTGACCGTTTGATCTAAAAGAGAGATGAACAGAAAAGGAATATTAATAAACAAGCGAGGAAGTATGTGCATGAATAATATTTTATTAACATGTGGATTTTGTGGTTACGAATCTACAGCAGATGAATTTGATTTAGATAAATTTGGACAAGGGTTTTGGTGCAATGATTGTGATGGCTATACCTACTATAGTGATATAGATAATGTGAAGCACAAGTTTTTATTAATTTTAGAAGATAAATCTACTGAAAACAGCATTTATTTTAAAGCCCCTATCCCATTGAATAAAAGACTCTCTCCATTAAGATATCCGGGTGGTAAGAGCAAGTTAATAGAGTATTTATATTCTAAATTGCAGAAAACAAATATAGATACTTTTGGTGAGGCATTTTGTGGAGGATCAAGTGTAGGCTTGTCTTTGCTTGAAGCAGGTGTTATAAAAAATTTGATATTAAATGATTTAGATTATGGTGTATTTTCTTTATTTTCAATAATAAAAGAAAATCCAGATATGCTAATTGATAAAATTAAAAACTACGAACCTACTCATAAAGATTTCTTTAAATCAAGAGAAATTATAACAAATAATTATAGTAATTGTGATCTGTTCGAGGCAGCATGGGCCTTATTAGTAGTAAATAGATTAGCCTATTCTGGCATATATAAGGCTAATCCGTTAGGTGGTAGAAATGGCAGCAAAAAAGACTTGTTATCAAGATGGAGTCCGAATACTATATGTAAAAGAATTGAAAAAATTAACCTTATGAAAGACAGGATTACTGTTTTGAATATGGATGCTTGTGAACTAATTGAAGAAATGTATTGGAATCCTTTTACTACAATATTCATAGATCCTCCATATTATGTTAAAGGCAAAGACTTATATTACTGTTATTTTAATGAAGAACAGCATGTTAAACTTAATACTTTGTTAGATAGTCTATACAAAGGATGTCCGGGAGCGGATATACTTTTAACATATGACAATGCTAAATTTATTGAAGATCTATATTTATATCCTGAAATAGAAAAAATCAATAGAGTATATACAATTTAAAACAGTACCATTTGGTACTGTTTTTGTGAGAATTTATAAAGTCCAATTTTTACTTGAGTTTTGTAGTAAAACCTATATATCATATATAAAACTTTAATGGATTGAATAATTATCAAAAGGTATTTATATGCTTGATAAATTGGAGGAGTGATTATTAATGTCTCAAAAATTTATTAAATTTGAAACAAGAGATGATGATGTAAAAATGATAACAGATGCCTTAAAATATATCCCTATTGCAAGGGAAGATATATGGGGATATCTCTGCTATTTAAGAAATGAAATAGCAGAACAACAAGAGATTAAAAAAAGTTGGGGAGTTTCTGATCCTAAAGAAGCAGACGCATTTACACTGATTAATAAATCTCCGAAATTATATTTTGACGCAGAAACATTAATATGGTTGTACCAATCATATATTACAGAATTATTGAGAGAAATAGAAAACTATAAACACTGTTATGGAGATACTGAGAGTAAAGAAAAAACAAAATAAGATCTAAAGAATCAAATTACAAAAATTATTGATAACTATTAAGTCACAATGAAAAAATTAAAGTACAATAAAAGGGAATATGGATCATGAATAAAACAAAACAGTTTTATATAACTTTGAGAGATTTAATTTATGGAAAGGTTAACTTGAGATTAGATAATATTAAGGAAATAAGAGAGGCTGTTGACGAATTTAAGACTACTCAAGTAATCTTAAAAAGGATTCCTACAGATGTTGATGACAGACTTATAACTTACATTATTGGTGAAAAATATATAGACCTTAAAATTCAGGAAATTGAAAGCAAGAGTTTAGAATTTACACCTAGACAACTAGAGGATCATATCTTCAGGAAGATTCATGAGATTGGATTATATACACTTATCCATTCTGCACCAGAGTTGATTGCTACAAAGATTGTCAATGATTATAGAGACAAGATACAGAGAGCAGTAGCATAATCATAAGCCTATCTTATGATAGGCTATTAGTTTAGTTTTGTTTAATTTGTTAAATAAAGATATTATTGTACTATGTGAAGATTAGACCATATAAGGAGGGCGACCTTTTGAAAAGTTTATCATCTTTAAAAAAGGGTGAATTGTTCAATGTTTTGGCTGAAATTTTAAATCACCATAAAGATTTAAAACGTACTGTAGAAGAAGGTAAGTGGTATGTTGATGATTCAGAATTTGGACTATATGTAAAGGCGGTATTGGAAAACCATAGACTTATAGAACCCGAGACTATAAATGATTAAATCGTCTAAAATACCAGTTTTACTTTAGTTTTAGATTGGAGTTATATTATTGCACCGTTAGTTAGAATGTATGTATATAAAATAGCCTATCATATGATAGGCTTATTTTATGTGTTATGTTTAAAATAAAGAAAAGGAGAAATATTATGTTTGAAAAACTTAAACTTAATGAGAAAAATTTAATTTTCAAGTTGTTAAATTGATAATAGGATTAAGTCTCTGAATAATATCGCTTATTTAAAAATAATTTCTTTTTTATATATGAAAATAAATTTTAGATTTAATCTTTTATTAATTAGTAAAAACTTGATTGTCGTATAAATATATGAATAATGTAATAGAGATAATGTTTTGTTTATACAATTGGGGGTGTGATAAATGAAAAAGATAGTTGATACACTAAATGAACTAAAAATAATAGTAGAAAATATTAATCCAGAGAAAGAAATAGATTATATTTCAATATTTAAATTGTTTAATAAGTTGGGGACGTATATTAATGCAGAGGAATTGTCCTATTATGAAAAAAGGATATTTTTATTTAAAATAGTATATATCTTTGTAGATAAATATACGGAAGATGTATTGTCGTTAATAGTAGAACCGTATGATATTAATAGAATTAAATGTTTTAGAAAATCCGTCAAAAATTATTGTATAGATAATGTAAATTTTGACAAAGGAAACTTCAGAGATAATATAGATGGCTTCATTACATCACAGAGGATAACATATGAATTTCTAGTTATGGAACTGAATAGTATTATTAAATATTTTGAAAATAAACAATTCTAAAACTCACATAGAATATCTATGTGAGTTTTAGTTTCAAAAACAATTATTATTAAAAAGTTTATTATATTAGCAGCCATGATCTTTTTGAAAAATTTCACCACTAATTCGATTCCATAATTCTTTATTATATTTATCTTCTGAGCACTCTTTACTTAGTATATTACAGGCCTTAGTAATTGCATTAATTTCAAAATCATGAGGAAATTCCTCGTCTTTATTTGTATAGGCAAAAACTAAATCTGCTATTACATTTATTAAGTCTTCTCTATTCACATATATCATCTCTTTTCTATTCAATTTAACGCTGATATTTTAAACAGTGGGATTGATAATAAAGTCCTTTTAATTATCAATGCCTAACTGTTTAAAACTATATTCTACGTCATTTCTTCAGAGTGTGCTATTTAATCATATGAGATCACTCGGTTTATCATAAAGCAGGAGGTTTAAAACCTTTTCCCTGAATTTCAGATATGTCCATGACAGATATAAAAGCATTATCATCTATTTGGGTAATAATTCCTTTTACCTGTGCTAACTGCTTGGTGTTAATTACACAATAAATAATTTTTTTCTTTTTTCCGGTATATGCACCTTCTCCATCTAGGAAAGTAACCCCTCTTTTGATGCTTTGTAGCAAATATGAGGAAATTTCTTTTTCTTTATCAGTTATAACAAATAACATTTTCTTATTATCAAATCCAATCAAAATTTTGTCCATAACTTTAGATGAAATAAACATTGATATTAAAGTGTAAACAGATAAAGTTGGATTTACAATAAATCCTCCAATTAATACAATAACTAGATTTATTATAAAAGAAAGAGTTGATATTTTGATCTCATATTTTTTCTTTAGAATTACAGACACGATATCCATTCCCCCGGTAGATCCTCTGTTGCTAAATACTATACCTGAACCTATTCCTGATAATAGCCCACCGTAAATTGTAGATGCTAAAAGATCAGGAATAAATTTAAGGGTCGAAAGGGGATTGGTTAACAAGATAAATAGCGACAAAGAGATCATTCCAACTAAACTGATAACAATAAAATCTTTATCTATCTGTTTTATGCCTAATAAAAATATCGGGATATTTAACAGCAGTAGTATAATACCGGAATTAACGTTTGTTATATATTGGACTATTAATGAAATACCACTTACTCCACCTGATAATAATCCATATGGTACCAAAAACAAATTAATGCTTATCGCCATTAATAAAGAACCTAATATAACACAAAAATATCTTAATAGTATATGTTTGAATGGTTTTAACTTCACAATATCACCTCCATATCTAAAATTTAATTTTTAATATATATAAGAAATCGAGTTAAAAAATCAAATATATTACTTTAGTTAGTAATTTGATTTTATTCCTTCCTATTTAAGATAACACAATTTCTTTGATTTAAGGAAGTAAATATAGTTGACTTTAGTAAATTAACTCCTAGATAGAACTTCTAAAAAACAACTTGAACCTATATAAATATTGACAATATACTATGTCTAATTAGATAAAAGGTTATAATTAGTTTTAGTTAGGAAACATGTATTTCAAAAATATTTATTATAAAATAAAAGGAGAGTTTATCTTGAATAAAAGGCTGATTAAAAAGATGTTAAAAAAGAAAGAGCAATTTAATGGCTTTGTATATGCTGATGGCAATAATGGTGGAGACTTTATTAAAATAGAGAACATGAAAAACGGAACGATAAGTCTAAAGTCTGGAAGTTGTTGTATTACGAGTATTGATGCCATTGTTCCAGTCGAATTTCTAACTGCAATACTGTCAGATAAAATGCTGGAGCATAATGGGGATATTAATTCTATTATAGATTCTTTTGGATGGAGCAAAGAATATAAAGATAATTTAAAGTCTAAAGTTCAAACATTTTAAGAAGTAAACATAATAATGAATTTAAAATAAGATTTTTTAGATAGTAATATTATACAAGTAGATATTGATGATATTCAGCATATCATAGATTAATTAAAGATAAGAATTATTAAATATTACACAAGGAATCTGTGTGGTATTTATGTTTTTAAAACTATAAGAAGAGAGGAGGAGATATTAATAAATAAGATTATATATAGACTTAAATTTATTATATTATTTAAAAGATAGTTGTTTACATAATATTATTATAGTAAAGAAATGTTCGTGAAAATAAAATTATACGAACATTTGTTCGAAAGGTATAAATAATATATGAAAGGACCTTGATTTCAAAAAAATTGATTAATTTGTTTATATTTACAAAAAATACTTAAAGTTTGCAATTCGGATTTAATAATGTTTTTAAATAATAAATAGTTAATATATATAAATGATTTTAAGTTTACAGTGTTAATACAAAATGTTGAAATGAAAAATCAAGTCCATATAGGTCAATTTTTTTATAGAAATCGAAAAAATGACCTTATAATTTGCCTTTTAAGCCCCTAAAAAAACTTTTTATACCTATTATACCTTGTTGCCTTAATTTTTAAAATTAGCCTTATTTACGCTGCAATTGTAGTTTTTTCTTAATATTTACCAAAATCATTATACAATTAAAGCATTTTTTTATAAAACAAACTCGAATAAGATTGTCATATATAACAAAGACTAATTATGTATTAATAAAATGCAAGTTAATAAACAAAACTTGCATAAGGATCACATAGTTTTATTGAAATAATTTGCGAAATAGCCTCCAACTATTGAAAATACTAGGTTTAAAAACTATACTCACTTTGTTACAAATGTTCGCAAAAGGATTGTTTTACGAACATTTATAAAATCGTTAATATAGCCTGTAAAAATTAAACACTTCAGGTTTACCATTGCCCCCTTACGGAGTATAAATAAAAAGGCTTAGAATTTAACCTAAGCCTTTTTGTATTATTTATTTTAATATATCATGTGTAATTGTTTAGAATAAGATTTTGTTTTTTATTTATGACTGAAAATCTAAATGAAACTTTCAATAGAATCGTTTTCTTTAACAAATAAACTTTTTCTATACACCATGAACTTTACTTGAAATACGTAACTAAGTTAAGACTTTATAATAATCTCAAAATCTGATTCTAATAAATTTTCAAGTATTGCAACATCTTCTTCACTCTATCCATTTTGAGGTAATAACTCTACTCCTAATAAATGGTCAATTGCTTGTTTTATTAACTCGATTTTTTTTTGCATATATTATTTTTTCTTTCTAAGTTGTTATTTACATCTTTTAGCACATCATTTGGGACTGGTTCTTAATTCGCTAGATGTTATGTAATAACATCTAGTTTTTTAAATTTGCTTAAAAACTATGTCGGCATTTTTTAACTTCATTAATTCCTGTTTCATTTCTTTTATTTCGTCTTGAATATTTTTTTCAACATGTTTTTTTTCATAATCAAGGCAGAATTGAAGTTCATCTGTAGTACAATAAATAATATCATCTATTTCATCGTGATAAATGCCTTTTTTTATTTCTGTGCAATGTTCAATTTTTTTAACTGGAAGATAGCAGCGTTCATTTCCTGTAATTGTGATGTCCTTAATAAAAATACGTGCTGGTTCGTCTTCTGAAATATATCCGTAGACTTGCTTATATTCAATATGAATATTGCCTGTTTCATCATTCCCATATGGTCTAATATAATAAAGTTTTCGTTGACTCAGTTCTATTATCTGTTCTTCCGTATATTCATTTCTGCTGTCTTGGATGCCATATTCTTTACGTAATTCTTTTACTTTCGTAGTTTCCATAAATTATCAACTCTCTCCTTCTGCGATTTCTTCATGTCGCACTTTTATTATAATATATCATTAATCCTCAATATCTTTATGATCATTACATACATCATCCATTTCGGTTTCTTGTTTTAATATTGGACAATATCTAATCCACCCATCTGATTTATCATCCCAATATTCGCAAGTTCCACATGTTTCAGGTTGAAATTTCAATCTTTTATGTTTCATTTCCAAACTCCTTTTGTATTAATTATTCAATCCATATAAATAACCTATTGGCTCTTTGTATTGATTATATATCCTAAAACAATATTCACACTCAATTATTAAATTATCAGGCCTTCTGCATTTATCAAGTATGCTATCACACCATATAGTAATATATCCTACAGCGATTTTTAAATTAATAAAATCAGAATCTATTTCATAATCCAATACATCAGTATTTATCATAAGGTCATGTTGATATAAGTGATATTTTACGTTCCCTTTTTTTACAATCTCCACCAATTCATTAAACATTCAAAATCACTCCTTTTCTTTTTTAGGTGTCGCATAATCTTCAGAATGCGACACTAACTTAGTTACTATTCATTTTGAATTGATATTTTATTAAATATTTTCTCTACTTCTTCTGGAAATGTTTCACCACCATAAGCCCACTTGGTGCAAGACCATTCTTTTTCACACTTTGAACATTTATATCCCCAATTATCACTTTTATCTGTAATTTTAGGCTTTGATTTAGTTGAAACTATTTCCCCATTTTCCAAAACTTTTTCATATTTATAGGCTATATACTCTGTCCATATTTCTAACTGTCCACCACAATTCGGACACACACATTTTAAATCTTCCATAACAACTCCCCTCTCTATTTGGCATAGTTTCAAATTACGTTATAATCTTGTAATGCGACATTATTATTTTTCTATTTCATTTAAATCTACACCATAAATTTCCTTAACCCAACTTTTAATAGTTTCTGAATAACAACCTAATAATCCGTTCCATTTCACAATTTCTTCAAAAACTTTATTTGATGACAACTCATTCAACTCTTTATCTTGACTAAAATCAAATTTGTTCAATTCGTTTCTTTGTCTTAGATATTGCATTATTTCATCCGAATATTTGTTATTGTTATTTTTTGCGTAATTATTATATTCAGTTATCTTATGAATAATTTCCGTTTCGCTTTCTATTGTTTTTGAAAATTCTTCATATAATCCATAGTTAAAACCATCACAACTCAAATTGTTTCTTTCTAATATTGTAAAAATATTTTCCTTATTCATTTTAAATGCACCTTCCTTTTAAAATATAATGAATCGTACAATCTTCATTCTGTGTTATATTCTTGTATTACGACTTAAAATATATCTCCCGATGCACCTATTAGTTTTGCTGTGCCATCAACAGTGCCCATATAAGTCAACTCCATCTTACCAACGCTAACTTTATACATATTTGCTCCAATATACTCAATTTTTGATACTACTGCACCCG
Organism: Alkaliphilus sp. B6464; assembly: GCF_018141165.1. Lineage (NCBI taxonomy): Bacteria > Bacillati > Bacillota > Clostridia > Peptostreptococcales > Natronincolaceae > Alkaliphilus > Alkaliphilus sp. B6464. The sequence goes on along the minus strand of NZ_CP058558.1, from coordinate 72,550 downwards.
ATTCAATTGCCTTATAATAAAATCTTTTAACTTCCTTCTCTATAGAAATCTTTGTACATTCAAACAAATCCATCAGTTTCACCCCTTTACTTCACTATTATCTTGAAATGTGTCTTAACAATAAAAATTTATAACCTATCGTGTATAAAGATAACATCTGAAATTTTATCATATATAGTTTTTTCGTCTATTAAACCCCCATAGCCATCAGAACAATCTATTTCAATCCGCACAGATGAATTCAGTTTTGATGAACAATCAATAAATGCAACTATATTTGAATCTCCTACAGAAAAAATAATTTCCTCATTGTCCGAGTAGATGATGCCTAATGAACTAATTTTAACATTCTTTTTATTATCTTTTAAAACACCAAACACCTTAGTTTTTAATAAGTTGTCTCCCATTTAAAATCCCCTTTTCTATTATGCATAATCTTCAAAATACGCCATTACTCTTATTTTAATGTTACAGCACCAACACGAATCAATTTATCTAAATGATATTTAACTTCATTTTTTGTTAATCCTATATCTTCCGCTATTTCACTTATTGATATTTCTTTTTGTCCATGAGATACGTATCTTATAATTTCATCCCACACTTTTTGTAGTTTTTCTTCTGACATTTTTCTATTTATTCCTGTTTAAAATTTTGGATTTGCTAAATGCTTTTTCTTTATATCAATATTATATACTATCATTAACTCACTCCAATTCATTAAGTATCTTACTTTGAATGTATCTACACTTGTAATGTGTGATATTTAATCAATTCGATATTTTGGATTACCATACCAATTCATGCCACTTATATTAGAATCATATCGCATAATCTCCATAACATGCAATACTAATATTTGCAATGATGATATTGATAAATTTCACAATTACATTAAAGTTTCATATCAAAAGATAGATTTCTCTTAGTTTTAGTCACAAAATCATATTTGTGGACCGAAATGAGTAAAGCAGGGATAATCCTCACATTTTTCACAAGAGTCTTTTTCGCAAGGAGCCTTTTTCTGACTGAATATTTCATTTCCCTCTCTCAATCTTGGTATTATTTCTTCTCCTTTTTTTATTATATAGCCAAATGTGTCATTACCACCTTTAACAAAAATACAACCATCTTCTTCAAACCATTCTATAGATATAGAAGTTATATATAGTTTTTTGGGATTGTCTAATTCTTTTGCAATTTTGTGTGCTACCATTCCATTAATAAATAACGGAGCATCTTCATCGAACTCTTTTATTCTACTGCACCATTTCTGTAAAACTTCTTCGCCTTTAATTGATTTTATAGATCTTGGTATACTCATAAATTTTCTCCTTCTTAGCCTTATATTTTTTACCTATAATAATCATATCCTATACATACACCTTGGCCATTAAAACATCCAAAAAGTTCATCATCTACCTGCTGAAGCATATTTATGGTTATTTCATTATATCTGCACTGTTCTGAATACGATAAATCTTTACTATGAATAAAATTTTCACAATTACTTTGATGCGTCTTTGACATACTTTCTAATTTATCAAGATTTACACCTTTCTTTTTATTAGTTAAAGCCTTTGTTTTATATTTTCTAACCTCATTTTTTATAAATGTTTCTATCTTCATTTAATAATCACCCTTCTTTTGTAAAATTAAATTCCATAGTTAATAATGTTTTTTATTTTATAGTAAATAGAGTCAATCAATCAAATTAATTTATTATGTGCTTAACCATAAAAAAGCAAAAAACCTAGAGTCTTATCTAGGTCTTTTAAATATGTTTTAATTTATTAAATTACATTAATCTATCTTACGATTCTATATTCTAAATTAAGCATATCTTTATATATTTCTTCATCACAAAAATCACATCTTTCAGGCATATTTGTTAAATCTTCAAATATATAATTCTGATCACACTCACAATTATAGTGATATATCAGAGTTAATACCCCTTCTGTAGTCATATCAGTTAATATTTTATTAATCTGCTTTATACATTCTTGATTGGTTGGATCTACATTTAAATCTTTAATAATTGCTGCTGGATAAAAACCTATAATTCTTTTATTATTTTTATTATTTAATACACATTCTCTTACTTTGTTTTCTAAACCTTCAGAGGATATGTCGTTTTTAGATTGAGATAATGATTTCAATGCTCTGACATACCAAATGTTTTCAATATCAGAATCCGTTATCTCCTTTAAGTCTTCTTCTTTTTCAATAATCCCCCAAAAACTTTCATAGCCATATACAATTTTATTTAAATCAAATACAAACACACCGGGATTATTCCTGAATGAAACATCTAATTCTTTAGTGTCTGGATTATACGATATACCATGTCCTACAGGCAATTCCCCTAAATAAATTCCCAAAAATGTCTTGCCTTTATATTCTTCAGAGCAAGGAGTTATCTTTACAAACTTTCCAATAGAATTCCCCCTGTATCTACTCTTGTTGATATTGTTATTTATTTTTGATACTTCTATCGGATATTCTATAAATATACTTTCATAATTATCACAACTAAAGTTCTGTTTAAACTCCCAAATTTTCTTATATTCTTTTATTTGTTGGTATTCTTCATTATTTTTTAATGTCTGACATATTATAAACATTCCAAATTTGCACGTGCTGCAATTCTTTGTAATCTTGCCCATTGTTAAAATCCTCCCTCATTAAATAATATCTTTAACTTAAAACTATTAAGCATATAAATTACGAAAATTAACACGCCCATTTTTATATGGTCTTACTTTCATTCGTTTTCCACAATTAGGACATTCAATTTCTTGATTCTCATATTTTTCTCTATCATATTCAATTTGATTACTACAATTCATACAATCTATTTTTTTAATTAACATATGTTTTTCTCCTTTGAACATTCTAGTATTTTAAATTATTTAAAGATACAATTCTGTAATGTAAGACAATTATATAATTTTTAATTGTTTAAGAGCCTTTATTACTGCTCCCTCTCCAATTTCTAAAACTAATTTCCATACTCTTTCTCTTATTTCTTCTTCTTTTTCTTCTTCTTCAAGACTTAATCTTAATGTTTTCAATGCTGATTTATCTTCATCATTTTCTAGTACTAATTCAAATTTTGTTTTAAAATCATATAAAACACTTTCATAAAATAGATCTTGCACATCAACTATATCATTAAATTTTTTTCCTTCATTTTCATCTGAATCTGATGCATCCCATTTCCATCCTTCTCTGTCAACAAATACTCCATTTTTAACTTCAATTATAGTTCCTACACTTCCAAAATGCTTTATACTTTTTCCTCCTATGTTTTCACTCACTACCATTTTAAAATTTCCCATTATTTACCCTCCTATTCTATTTTACATATTTTCCTTACTTGGATTAATTCATCAATTTTTCAAAATCATAACTATATAAATTTATTGCTCTACCCATTTTTATTACCTCCATTTATTCTTCAATAGATCTTGGATACTTTTTTCTTAATAAAGGCTTGTACCTATATTCATGTTATGCTATGATTATTCGTATGTTTTTTTAACTATTTTTAAATAAAAAATTTAATTATACACCACTTCATTATTGATATAGGAATAAAAAATATTAATGCCATGATAAGTGAACGCATCATCATCAAAGGTATACTCCCTAAATTGGATATTAGAACCTCTTTTCTAGTACCATCTATAAAATCACCCATATTACATTGGTGCCATGATAATAGTTGCAATATAAGCCAAAATAAAAATAAAACCTTATAAATATCTATATCGTCCATTTAATTTCCTCCTATATATGTACGAATTGCTAATTAATTAGCAATTCTAAATCATAAATTGTATAGTCACATCTGTATATAAAAAGATATTTACCATCTATTTGTATACCCGTTGATTTATCTATTCCTGTTGCGAAATAACTGACATTATTACCAACGAATGTAGCAAGTGGCTTGCCTGATTGAGATCTGATTAGTATTACCTTACTCTTTCCAGAGGTAAGATTTTTCATATCATTGACCATTCTATTAAGAAAAGGTGTTGATCTATCAAAGTTTTGTATATCTACTTTTCTCGAAAACTCATCGAATACATCAATTAAACCTTTCTCATGTAAAATCAAACTACTTCCTACATGAACCATAGACTTACCGCCAACCGTAATACTAATTACTGAAGATTGATTTACAACATTACCTTCTTTATCTTTGGTGTTAAACTTATCTTCTGAACTTATACTTATTGATTGCCCTTCAATTTTATCAATAATATTACTTTCTTCGTCATAGGTCTTTATTACGGCAGCCCTACCTCGTAATGCTTCCATCATTCCACTAATTTCATAATTTAACATGGCACAACCACTAAGCATTGTTATAACTAACAGCATCACTCCAATTACTAATATTAATTTTGCACTTTTAATTTTCATTTTCCATCATCCTCTATCAGTTATTAATTTAAAATCTCATTAATTTTCAACTCTATGATATGACCATACTCTAAAGAAACTTCTATATCTCGTATAGGCATTTCATTGATTTCCTTAATGTCTCGGCAAAATCCAAATTCATTCTCTTTAACTCTTTTTTTAATTATTTTTATTAATTCGGTTCTTGAAAACATTCCAACTAAACGCATTGATGAAAATTCTTTCCATTCGTTGCAAGTAAATAATGCATAATATTGTCTCATTAAAGTTACCTCCAAGTTATATATTAAATTCCAAGTTTATAAAATTCTCTTGTATGATATATAATGTTTTTCTTAGAAGTCAATCTTTTTGATTGATCTTTATATTAATTTCAAATTCGATCTTGAATTACATTCATCTAAACATGTAATGTCCTTTTCTCATAAAGTTTATTTTCCCAATTGTGTTTTCTTCATTTATAAAGATAACTTTCAATGTGTTTACAGATACATGTATGTCCTTTATTGTTGTTATCCTTATTTGAAATAATTAATTTAAGTTCTATCAAGGTAAAACGTCATATTAAATGCTTTTTTATAATAAGAACCGTTAATTAAGTCATCATGTTTTCTAACTTTTTTATTGCTAATCTTTTTTGCGAATCTGAAATCTTGACTATAATAAGCAGGGTAGTTTTTAAGTTTGTATTTTATAATAATTTTTCGTTTGGCTTTTCTATTATTTCTTCTTCTATTTCTACACTCTTGTTTGGAATCATTTATTAGTGTAAATCTCTTATTAATAGATTCTAAATCATACTTTAGTTCTCTCAATAAAAATTCAATATATCCAGAAGAAAAATACCATTCATAGCATCCCCTATATTTCTCAGGACACAATAAATATTCTTCAAGATATTCTATATAGTCAGTTAGAATTTTCTTTTGGATATTCATATATATCACCTTCATTTCCCCTTTATAGTAAAGTCTATGGCAATACAAAAATGTTATCTTTTTTGATCATCTTAAACATAACACATGAATTTAATTAAAATACCACATAGGCTATCTATGTGGTATTTTTTTATTATTATCTATAGTAAATGAAAAATGAATATCGCTTCTATTCAATTTAATGCTTATATTTTCAGATTCCCATTCAGCAAGAAAACTTTCTTCATTAATTACACTATTGTTAGCCATAGAGTATACTTTGTTTAAATCATCAGTCATTTTAGTAAATTCCTCTGATTCAATTAAAGGATCATATTCACCGAACATTACTCCATAGGTTATTATCTCTTTATCTTTGTTTGATACAATAATCAATTCTTCTCCTATTCTTTCTCTCCACTTAATTGTTCTTGAATAATAACTATTAGAACTTCCTCTATTCAATGGGTTTATAACCATATTTTTATCGTTAATAAACTTATCTATATTCATATCTAAGTCTATAGGATTCAAGTAAAAATCATCTTTTAAATCATATATTTTTTTCATTTCTTTTTTATAATTATCATAAGTTTCAAATCCTATCTTTACTTGATAGTCATTATATATGATAGGTGCAATAATTATTAAAGATGATAGAATTATTAAAACACTTATAATCCATACTAATTTTTGATATTTTTTCATTATTATAGTTCCTCCATGATTTCAACTTTAAATTTTAAATCTCCAGTATATATATATAACATATCTGGACATCTTTCACTTTGCACGAAATCCTCAATAAAATCATATAAAAAATGTTTGCTATTTAAATCTTCTATTTCATTACTTTTAAACTCACCTTCTGCGAAGTAATTGTAAATATTTTGCTCACTAAATCCGTTACAACTTATTTCAACTAAAGACGCAGCATAATTAGTCTTATCTTCTATAAACGAGAAACTAAAATTATCACCTATAATTGTAATTTTTCTGATGATTGGCTTTAATTTAATAATCAAAGATGGGCCCCCTTCTTATTTTCTTCTATAAACAATTGACCAACCATTTAAGCATACTCTGTTGTCAACTAAACAAACTCTTTCCGTTTCTGTTTCTGCAATCATAAGAATCTCCGTTCTGTCTATATTGAATTTGCCAATTAATTTTTCAGCGATTTCTTTACATTCCTCGGCTCCTAATTTCCTATATTCTGGAAGTGGTTTTGTGTCTATTACTTTATAATAAATTTTACCTTTAAACTCAAACCCTTCAGGCATATCCCTTAAAAAATCTACAAAAACTAGATTTCCTTGTGTAATAACAACATCTTTAATACTTTTATCTTCTAATACTTTTTTAAATTCTTCATAAGTAAATTTCATTTATGGCATCCCCTCCTTAGTTATGATCGTTTTTAACATAACACACAAAGCAGGGTAGAATTATATAGGATAAAAGAAAAAGACTCGGTGTAACCGAGCCTATAATATCATAATTTCCCATAGTAAATTGACCATCCTGCTTGATGTCCATGAGGATGAATTAAACAAAATACTTCACTTTTTGTCTTTTTAGTCATTATTAGATATTCTTTACTTAAATCAAACATTCCAACTAAATTTTCGACAATTACTCTACCTTCTTCAATTCCGACAAGTTCAAAATCTGATAAAAGTCTTTTTATTGGACTTTTGTAATGGATTTTTCCCATCATTTCATAATCTTCTAAAAAGGTTACATATATTTGTCCTTGGGGTGAAATTGTAATTTCTTCTACATTTTCATCTTCCATAAGTTTTTTAAATTCATCATAAGTAAATTTCATTAAGGCATCCCTCCTTGATCATCATTATTTTTAACATAACATATAAATTAAGAGTAAATGTCAAAATAAAAAAAGACTTGGCATAACCAAGTCTATAAGCACCTTTATAGCATACTATTCAGTTGTCTTTATCGAATACAACAATATATTAATCATTTATTTTCACTACTGGGATTGCCATGATATCCGCCTTCATTAATTTTTTCTAGCAGAGTAATCATTTCTAATATCCATAGTTTTGAATTTTAAGCCCCACTATTAGCCATCATAATGCTTGGGTTCCTGCTTTGTATATAAACTTTACCGGGTCCTACAAATTCGGTAACAAGCATTTCTCCAGAGGTAAGTGATGACCATACACTCTTAGACGCTTTTTTAATTCTATAATTCATGTCGGATTTCCATGCTACTAAGTGATGATTATCAATTATCATCTTTTCATTTTCTTTTAATTCAAGTTCATGAATATTACCAAAAGAACTCACGAATAGTAAGCCGGTGCCACCTGCTTTTAAAAGAAAAAAACCTTCTCCTGAAAACAAACCCTTTATAAGTCCCTGAACCTTAGTGGATACCTCAATATTAGCGGTGCTTGCAAAGTATCCATCCTTTTGAATGATATAGTCCTCTCCATTTAATTCAATCGCTTGAATATCTCCAAGCACTCCCGGTGCTAATAATATGGTCCCATTGCCCCTAGAAGCAGTAATTGTCTGAAAGAACATCTTTTCACCAGACAGAAATGATCTCGCAAGAGCCTTTCCTAGTCCACCTTCTAGTTTACCCTCTATATCAAATGTCTCACTCATGGCCACCATAGCACCTGACTCTGCCTTTATAGTTTCTCCTTGTTCAAGCATAACTTCTAACATAGAAAAAGCACCTTTATTTAAAATTTTATATATCATAATAACTCCTCCTTTATTTTTAAAATTTCATTCATTATTTACAATCCAACTAAAGAAATCAAGTTTTAAAATTAGGCTCTGTTAAAGAATATGTTGATATTTAAGCCGAAGAAAAAAATACGTCTTGGCAAGACGTATTTATCTTGAAATGTGTAATTAAGAATTTATTTCCTCTACAGAATCAACCTGTGGAGTACCGAAATCACTATAATTCATTAATTGCATTTCTGCATCAATATATTTATTAATTGCCTTCTCAGTAGCCTCTGTTTCATTGTCTGCATGAACAGTTATAGTTCTTTTAATAAATCGTGTACAAAACGAACCAACTTCAACCTTATATTTCATTATCAACGCCCTCCTTCGCAATAATCTTGTATTACGACCAATCAAAAATATTATCCATATTCATTTTTTTAATATATACTCCATTATTTTCTTTAATAATATAATCAACTGCTTTTCTTTCCAAATACTGTTTAAAATCATAAAATGATTGAAAATCATTTACATTTTGTTTGTTCAATACTTGAAATCCTCCATCATTATCATATGGTAAATTATTTATTGATGTATAACCATATCCACTATCTATTCCACCAATGTATAAATCTGCATCCAATACCACACCAATTTCATCTTCATAATCCATAAGTTTTAAATCAAAACTCAAATGTCCGATATAAAGGTTTCCGAGAAAATCTTCTGAAGCATCCTGCTCTATTACTCCTTTAATCGCCTTATTAAAATCTTCTTCATTAAAATTCCATTTTGTTTTCATAAAATCAATCCTTCCTTTTTTAAATTCAATATGTCGTATAATTTTCATAATGTGTACCTAATAGTTCAATTTCTGTCCGCAATTTTGACAGTAATTCTTATTAACAACTGAATCACATACAGGACATGTTTTTATTGCTGCTCTCTCTCTAACAACATCTTTAGGTATCTGTTTTTCAAGTGCTTTAATTGCTAATTCTATATGTTGTTTTGATTGATTTCCTGTTTCTAAATGATTAATTGCTATTTTGTTTTGTTCCATTCTGCAACCCCTCCCTTAACCAAATCTTGCATTTCGTTTGACTAAAATACATTTTATATCCTAGTTTTACTAGTACATGGTGAATAACTGGTATCGCATTTTCATAGTCGAACCCTAAATCTTCAATATCTTTTCTTGTTATAACTTTATCGTTTTCTAGTTTATTAATTAATGTAGTTGGAACTAATTGCATCCTTTCATCTCCTTCTGCATCACATAATCTTCAAAGTACACAATATTCTTGAATTACGCAATATCTTCATTTGTTTTCTTTCAAAAATTTTAAAATATCTTCCAATGCATCACCTCTGCCACATAGAAACCACAGTCATATTCTACACTTGAACAAATATCGGCTTTTTTATTTGCTTCCTTAATCATTTCTTCAATTTTATTTATTAATTTATCAATCTTTTTCATGATATTCCTCCTTAAATACTTCACGATCTTTTCATGTTGCGAACCTTTTTATTAAATTTAATAAAATACCTTTTGTAATATAGTTTCTTCACTATATGCAATCATATCTTTGAAAATCAACATTATTCTTTAACAGAGCCTAAAATTAAAGTTAACATAATTTAATTATGTTAACAAAACAGTCTATCGAGAGTAGATATAATTCTTTTCTTCTGAATTTTGATAATTGAGATGCAAGTCTTTATTCTATAAATCAGCATTATGAAAATTAGTTATTAAATACTCAATAGTCTGTTCATCCGTCATATTAATAATTTTTAATCCTTCATCTAAGACTCTATCTCTAATTTTTTGTCCTAATAATTCCCTGTCTGGCACTATTCCTAAATTTAAATCAGTTGCTTTTTGAATTGAATATAATAACTGTGCTTTACTTGTGCATAATTGTCTAATGATTTTTAATGCATATTCTTTACTAATTGGTTCAGAATTTCTTTGAAATTCTTTAATCAAGCCACTAATTGTCACTGTTTTTACTTTACATTCTCTTTTCATATTGAATCTCCTTATTTAAAATCAATTCTTTAATGCCCCCTTAATTCTATGAACTAAATTCAAAAAATGATTAAGTCACTCATTCCTCTTCATTGAAAATTATATTTTAATCAGAAAAGCGTTTTAAGTAAGTATATAAAAATATGGTATTTAAATATATTTCATATAATTTTCAATAACTATCTAAGGTCTTCCAATTGTTTTCTCATTAATATCATTAGTAAATGATACTTCTACCTCATTTAATTTTACTTTATAATAAACAGGATCATCTTTTCTTAACGCCATAAATCTCACTCCTCATATAGTTCTAATATTAATTTTTGTACTTGTTCCCCTAATAATAACTTAATAGCATAATAAGGAAAGTTAATCCCCGACATGCATGATGCATAGCATCCCCCTTAAATCAATAAGGTTATAAGCCGTTAGGATAAGCGATTAAACCATATTCTCACTTTACACTACATTCCTTCTTCAAGATCACACTTTTAACATAACATATAAAAATAACAAGACTAACTAATAGTCTTGTTATTTATAGGATATTAATAAAATTGAATCTGTTATAGTCCATAAGGTTATAATGCAGTCTTAATCAGATTTAAGTACATTATATGTTAAAGTACAATTGGATTTCTTAATATTGAAGTTAATCTTGGATATTCATTTAAATACATCATATGTTAAAATACAATTACTTATACTTTACAAAAAGAGAGGGGGAGATATTTAAATACATAATATGTTAGAGTATAATCTTACCAAATTAAAAGCAGAAGGATATGCGAGAAATTTAAATACATAACATGTTAAGGTAGAATTATTTCCATATATAAAATAAAAAAGAACTTGGATTTTTAAATAAATTATATGTTGGAGTACAATTTTGGTGGTTTGGTATGTCTTACTAAGTTAAATAAATTTAAATACATTATATGTTAAAGTACAACTTCAATTTATCCACCTTTGCTCTAGAATTACCTCACTATAATCTAAATACATTCTTATGTTATTTTGTAATCATTATTAATTTTATTTTATCTTAACTAACTTAAATACATCATATATTATAATCTAATTCTGAACTATTTTTCAAAATCCAAAGTAATAGCAAATTCTGAACCACTAATTCTATTAAATAAATTGCAAGACATAACCTTCAGATGAATACAAATTTCTTAATTTGCAATCCGAAATTGCATAGTTGCTAAAGCACAATTCTTTTTCAGTATATCTATTTTTATACTCTGTCATGTCAATAGGCATTATTTCTCTTATTGAAAATGTATTCATATTATTTTCATTAATTAAATCATCGAACTCTATGTGTTCATATTCAAATAAAGAATCTATCCTATTAACTTTATCTACTTCTTCTAATTCAACTAATCCATAATTTGATATTCTAGCAGGATAATGATTTTTTCCTAAATACGGGTTAAAACTTCCTGACCTAGATAATAGACACTTATACAATTCATTTACAACAGTGTCATTTTTTTTATCTGTTAATATATATATATCCCAAGATGGATTAATCAAAGATTGTTCACGAACCATTAGTCCATCTCTATTATTAGAAAATCCTGTTGTGTCGGTGTAGTGTTTAAATCTTTTAGAAAAAGCCCCAACAATGTTTGGTTTTATAGATATTTTAAGATCTTTTAACTTCTCATAGAATTCAGGATACACAGATTCTTCCTCTTTTTGAGAATGTCCTCCGTATCCTAATAGGCTACCTAAGATACCTAATAATGCAACCTTATGTATATTACCATAAGTGAATAACTTATTATTTTGGTGAGGCCTTTTGAAACAAGCAAAGTCACCTGAAAGAGTAAACTTTAAAGATTTCACATTAATCCCTCTTTTCTATTTCTCTTTTATTAATAATGTTAAATACCTTAGTGTTTAATTCTTTTAACACTTCCTTATTCGCTAGTCCTATGACATATGGATTAATATAAATTTCCACAACATCAATCATATCTTCATAATCTTTTAGATAGTCAAACAATCTATTTAAATTTAATTCAGCCTTTTCATCAATCATCTCATAATCAATGTATTCATGAAGATTTGCCATGATAGCATTAGTTCCGTCCTTGCACTCTACGAAGATTGCATATTCATTTTCACAACCTCTTTTACTAGCAGAATTAAGATTTGTTGCACACTTTAAACATGCATCTTTTAATACTTCATAATCTTCTTGCTTATATCCCTCAAATTTTTCTAAAACTCCTATATAGTTGTTATAGTTGTTTGGATTTATAGATATAGTATAAGCATAGGATGCATAATCAGTTACCGTTCTACTTCCCATTGTGCTATTTTTTGCATCTTCTTTTTTAGAATTCTGAAATGGCGATAATATACTAAAATCAACTATCTCTGCATCTTTATTTTTATTAAATCCTTCTGTAATTTGTACTGCACCTGTAATTGAAATATTATGATTAGTAATAGGGAATGCTACACCAAACTGGATGATATCATCACATGAAAAAATATTTTCAAGAATATCTAAAGTGGTAGTCTCCTTTGCTATTTCTGTATTTGTAATAAAATTATATCTTTCTTCTAATGATCTTGGCATCAATTCGCCTTTTACTGTTTTAAAACTTTTCAAAATTAAAACCTTTTTACCTATTTCTTCTAAATATCTTCTGATTGAATACTTAAGGGCCTTATCACTTGCTACAATAGTTCCATCAGGTAGTGTTTGTGGCCTTCCTTCAAAATCAGCGTTCCAGTTACTAGATACACTTTTAATACCAATTACCGCATAATTTTTTTTGTTTAATTTAGACATATAAATTCCTCCTCATTTAGTGTTATAATTGAATTATCTTTATTTAGTGATTTAGTTTTATCACTTTTTTTGTTTCTGTAGAACATGTTATTGCCGATTAAACCTGCCATCAATAAATCTTTATAAAAATGCTTTTTACTTCCTTCATCTTTTGGAATATAATCCATTACCATCTGGATTGCCTTATTGATATCTAATTTAGGATGTATTAACAATTCATGACTATATCTCTTATAGGTTCTTCTAATAACTTCTTTAATTTTACCGCTAGTTCTAGCAGTTATAATTGGACTTAATAATCTACCATTTTTAGTTGCCTTAGACTTCGATATTAAATATGCATAGACCTGTCCACAAACAAAGTAAAATTCTTCATCATTAGAGATTTCAGCAATCTCCAAACTCTCAAATTTATTTGAAACTTCATTATAAATATCCTTAATAGTTGTTGCCATAGAGCCATGCACTCCTTTCTTATCAAAAAAATTCATAAGAGAGACTCTTAAATCAAAAAGATATTTTATTCTATTTCTATCTATATTTATATCATTTGAGGATATAATTTTATCTTTTATTATTGCACCAGTAATTCTATCAATATTAGTAGATATATCAATATGCTCATTTTTATTAAAGTAATGGACAAGTCCTTTTATATAGTTCATTCCTGCTGTCCTTAAAGCATTACTGCATATTATATTATTTAAGTCTTTACGAGATTGTGCTTTCATAAATTCATTAATTTTTTTATCAAAGAAATTCAGATTTATTATCCACTTAATATATGAACGAGAAAATTCCTTACTAACTCCACTTACTATGATGTCTTGATAATCTTTAGTTCTTAAAATATTAAACTCAATAAATGGATATAACATATCATTTTTTGTATTTAAAATATCATAATCTCCGACAGTAATACCTGTTTTACTTATTTCTTTTTCAAAGTAGATATTTAAAGGAATTTTTAATTCTTCTAGCAATTCTTTATCGTACCCTAATGATTCCGCTAGTTCACCAAATGTGAATTTATAAGGTGCCTTTTTTAACCACATTTTCATTTTTTCATATAAATAAGCATCTTGTGAATTTACAATGTAAGGAACTTTAAAACTTGTTGTATTCATTAACAAGAATGGTTTTCTACTATTTAGATTCATTGAAAAACTATTAGCCCCTATTGTGCCCCCATTTATTTGTTCGTTATAATCTGTATTTCCAAATATTCTATTTGGAAAGTAATAAAGATCAGATGCTCTACTGTATGTTTCAATACTGGCATCAAAAAATATCTTTATCAAAGAACCATTTTGCATTTGATTATCATTAGAAATCTGTTTAATCATCTCTATATTTTTTAGCAAGATATCCTTATTTGCAATAGTTGTTGTTCTTATTTCAAAATCTTCATTTGCATATTGAATCAGGTTTTCATAATAGTTCTCGAAAGTTTCAATAAAATAATTAATTTTCCCTTTCTTATTTAAATCTTCATTTTCCTCAAAAATATTTTCACGTTTTATAAAGAAAGTAAAACAATTGTTGCTAAGAGTTTTCTTGGTGCTTGAATCAACAGCCTTATTATTAGTGATATAATTAGAGTTAATATCTCTAAGTTTATACCAATTATATAGTTCACTTTGTTGTAAAACTGCTAATCTTTCTTTTCTGTCTGTTTCTTTTTCTTCTTTTTTCTCTTGTTTAAATAGTTTAGCGTCTATTAATAAAAGAGAACGTTTATCTATATTTCCATCTTTATTAATTCTTAAATACAAACCGGGGCTTATTTCGTATGCATCCATTAGCATTTTATCTCCAAGTTTATTATATAGTTTCTTAAAAGAATTAAAGAGTTCGATCATGCTGCCACCTCCTCTATTTTATATATGTGCAATAGCCCATCCCCAGAGAACCCTTTTCTAATGCTCCAACTCCTAGCATCATATATGCCAATTCTTGTGAAAGATCATCCTCTTGAAAATACATCTTAAATTTATTGCCTAATAAATAACCATTTTTATACGGAATAACTATTGGTTTTTTATTTATTAATTCTATTCCTCTAATGACATTCAAATTATTAGGTAATTTACTACCTGTGAACTGTTCATATTTTCTTATGATGTTATTATTAATTCTTTTCTCTAACATCTTCATACCATAGTCATACTTAGTCCAATGCTTAGGTCGCTTTCCTTCTTCAGTTATTACACAAACAGAAGGCGTTGCGGTAAACAATCCATCTATATAAGTTTTTTTTACTAAATTAAATTCAATTGCTAATATATTAAATAAAGAGTTTTCTGTTCTTTTTAAGAGTTCTTTCAATTTAAGAAGGAATTCTCTTTTTACACTTCTAATTCTAAAAGAATAAACATTACCCAATTTATAATCCTCACCTTTAATTGCAGGGTATAGATTAGAAAAAATATAATACTTAAAGGTATTTTTTTTATGAATATTTTTAAGATCTTTATCTAAAAGCATGGCCTTATTTATAATGGCTGCTATTTCTTCATGGCTTCTTAGATAAGATATATCTTTTTTTAGAATAATAGAAATAGTTAGTTCGTATACTTTCATCATCCTTTTCTCCTTTCAAATGTTTTGCATTTGTAACATAACACATAAATATCATAGTTAAGATATAATTAATAAGGTTTTTTTAAAGATTAAGTGTAAATAAAAAAGATGGCTTTAAAAGCCATCTTTAATAATTTATTTATGATCTTTATAAAAAGACTCTGAATCAAACTTTCCATCCTTAATGTATTTATTATTTTCTATATAATAAATTCCACCAATAACTTCAACATTTTTAATGTTATCTAAATATACTTGATAAGTGAAAAGGGATAGGTCTGGACTTATTCTCATAAGTCTAATTTCTCGTTCGGCAAAATCAGCAATCTCAAGGATATTTTTATAATCATCCAAAATTTTCTTTCCATCATATATCTTATTGTCGTGCTCAAATATATGAGGAATATAAATGGAAAGCGTGTCTTCATCTATTAGTTTCATTTTTTTATTAATATCAAAAAAATCTAATTTAATGATACTATTATATAAATTCTTTATATTATTTTGATTATATTGACTATTTTTGTCCTTAATTCTTAAAAGAACATCTTTATAATACTTTCTAAATTCTTTATTTTTCAAGATATGTTGATATTTTTCATTTTTTAAGTCAAGACCTAACCTCATATCTCCTCCATATACTTCTGCTATATTATCTAAGTCAAAATAATATATTACAGCATCACTTCTTCTACAGGATCTATTAACTCTACCATTAAATTGCTCGTCACTATCCAATATTGATATATCTTTAAAACCAATATCCATATCTATATCAACACCTGCCTCAATCACCTGCGTAGATATGAGAATAATGTTATTATTAATATTTTCGGATTTAATTTTATTTAAAGTTTGTTGTCTAGTTAATGTGTTGTCATCTCCTGTAAGTTCTAGTATTAAGTAGTTATCACTTTTTTCATATTTTTTCTTTAGAAGATTGTAAAATTTTCTTGCAGTTTTCTTTTTTATAAATGCAACTATTGATTTTACATATGGAGAACCTCCTTTTCTTATCCTGCTCTTTGATAACTCATTCATTTTTTCTTCAACTATTGAGTGTAAATTATTTAGAGTTATATTTTTATTTAATAATTCAAAGTCTAAAGTTACCCTATCCCTAAATAATGGACTTTTATAATATACAGAAGTGCTAGATATTAGATTCACCATGCCTAGAGGTTCTTTTACTAACAAATCTTCAAAATTGGGCAAGGTTGCAGACATAATTATTATTTTTATATTAAATAATTTAGCATAATGAGTTAAAAACTCAAAAATTTCTTGCCATATTGAGTTTCTATAACTTTGTATTTCATCAAGAACAATAACACTATCAATTAGTTGAAAAAGAGCAATATTTGATACTCGGCTAACTCCAAAAAGTGTATTAAATAAATTTACATGACTTGTTGAAACAACTGGATAATTAAACATCTGTCTATCTAGTAAAGACTTAGAGTAATCTATCCCATTATCATTATGCCTTTCTATGGTAGGAGAAACTGAATTAATCATGACAAACTCTTTTTTATTTTTAAATATATCCTGTAGGGTATTATTCGTTTGTTCTATAAGAGTATTAAACGGAAATACATAAAATAGTTTATTTGCTTCTGTATTTTCTATAAGTATCTTAGCCAAATTAATAGAAATGTTAGTTTTACCACTACCAGTAGGGGATTCTAAGTTAAATAAAGATTCGTGCAAGTTTTTTAATAAATTATCTTCTGATTCTTGGAAAATTTCATTTCTCAATTTATTAATAGGTAAATCGACAGAATCAGGATCTATTTTAAATTTTTGAATACTTTTATAAATAGGTGATTCTGAATACTTTTTAAAAAACTCTTGCGAATCATTAATTAATCCTAAGTTCAACTCTGAAATATCTACCTCATTATAAAAAGCATATGTAGCATAAAAATCAGATGCAATTAATAGCGAAAATAAAAGTTTAGATAAAATATATAGTTCATATTTAATGTTTAACTTTTCAACTATTGTTTCATTATAAACAAGAGATACTTCTTCCAATTTGTCTTTATAATAATACTTTAGATAATCAGCAGCGTTAATATCTGCTAGTTTATTTGCATATTTTTTATTTGAAAAAAAGTCAGATACACTCTCTAAGTTTAAATGATGAGAACTTATAATAGTTCCGCAAATCATCAATATGTTCTTCAGTAATAGATAATCTGTATTAGCAACTTCTTCTTTAATATTCTCCACCTCTACATAAAAAATATCTATAAATATTGACATGGATAATGGAGAATGATTAGTTCTCGTAGATGAATTATATTTTTGAATATAATTTTGCATTTTTATATCCTGAAAGGCAGGATTTATCTTTCCTATATCATGAAGATAGATTGTATTTATTAGCATTTTCTTAATTAATTCAATAGTATCTGATGATAATTCTCCCATCTTTACTCTTAATAATTTTTGGTTAATACTTCCTACTACTCTATTAAAAACTTTATCTAATCTCTTTTCCTTTATAATACAATTCAAAACCTTTAAAGCCAGTTCAGAATGTTCAAGTATTGTCTCCTCTCTATTAGCATAAACGTGAGCATATAAAGGCTTATTAGTGCTTATTAAACCAAGCATATTTTTTCTCATAAAAAAACCTCCCATTGTTTGTGTTTCTCAACATAACACAGACAATAAGAGTTTTAGTGATATACAGATAAAAGAATTAGTATCTTTTACAACATTTATTTAATAATTAACTATAATTTTTATACATATTAAATTATGATTAATTATATGTATCAGGTTTTCTATAACACTAATTTTATTATTTAAATACATTATATGTTAGAGCACAATAAATGAGTTAATGGCAAATACCAAGGGCGACCAAGAATTTAAATACATAATATGTTAGAGTACAATTATAATCTCTGTACTTAAAAAAGAAAGGGATTTAAATACATTATATGTTAGAGTACAATGTTTGTGCTTATAATACTTATACTTTTTAAATACATCATATGTTAGAGTATAATCATATTTGCACTTCCAAAATTAAAAAGAATCTGGAATTTAAATACATCATATGTTAGAGTACAATGTTTATAAAATAGTCGCTCTTTATTTTCAATTATATATCTATATACTAGTAAAATTAAGATATTACTGACTCTTTTCCCAAGGGGATTATTAAGTCAAAATTTAATCATTCAAACATGGTTAAATACATTGATATTGATTAATTCTCTAAATTTATATTATAAAGTCAGTTGGGAAATTGAATTCTATGTAAATGGTTTAGTAAAAACTAAACCATTTATTGAGAACTAAAAATTGATTCTTATAAATATTTTACACTTGCCTTTATTCAGAAACTCCTTCCCGAATTCTTTTTGTACATTTTCTTCTATATTACTTTTTCCTTGTCTTAGAGCATATTATCCCCGACCCCACAACATTTACATCTATCATAAAAACATGCATCATTAACATTTGAAATTCCAGTATATCTGCATTTATAAGTTGGGATCCTTTCCACATAAGACTCTCCGTTATATACTCCCTTATAAACTTTTACTCCTCGATAAATCCTATTTTTACAAGGCTTAATAACTAATCTTTTCCCATCTGTGCTACCACCTATAATGCTGTAGCAATAATCTGTATTTTTAGGAATATATTTTTTCATGGCTCTTTTTTTCATATTATTTCCTCACTTTTAATTCTTTTAGCATATTTTTTACTTTATCCAGTTCTTCTTTTGTATGAGGTGTTCCGCCTTCATTCATTTCCAAGTACCACTGCAAAACTTCTTCTCTTGTTTTGAGGTTATTGACATTTATCCTCATATTCTGTAAAACTCTAGTGCTACCTTCAAACTCATTAAAATAATGACCCAAGACTTTGAATTCATTATTTACAAATCTTCTTATAGCAGTAACTCTTTGTAATCCATCTACACATACAAATCCTATATCAGTAGGTTCAAAACTTCCCATCCAATTAGGATGATTTAAGTATATGACTCTACCTGTTTTACCACCTTTTAAAATAAACTCAATATATTTTATCTGTTGTTTTTCAGTCCACACATGGCCTCTCTGAAAATCTGGATTCATGTCTAATCCTTCTTCATTTTCAAATTCTTCTATCTGTCTGATTAACCTATCTATAGAGTAACTACACTCCCATTGTCCTTCTCTCGTAAATTGTGGAATGTCAGAAAATTTCATAGCCTATACCTCCGTTAAATTAGTAGATTTTTATAATCTTTGAATAACATATCCTTCTTTGTAAAATTCCTTCAATAGTATTGATCAAATATAGAATCTAAAAAATAATAAAAAATATTTAAGTATGATTTCAAGCAAGCATACCATTTAGGTGATAAAAATTAATATGTTTGCTATATCATTTACGATAATATTATTTAAGATATAAAATATAAATTACAATTGTTTTTACGAATTATAGATTTCTTCCACTAATACCAACTGATTTTTTTCCTCAACCTCCATAAGTATATCTAATGTTTCTTGGAGTCTTATCGGATAATCTAAGAAATTTTGTTTTATCGGTAGTGTAATCACATGATCATACTCCTTTTTAGTCCACATTTTTCCCTTTATTACACTATTAATTTCAATATACTGCTCCACTATCCAACCATTATTAATTAAAAAATTTTCTACCTTTTCAAGTGGTATTTTTTTTATAAAATTTTTATCTACTATTCTAACTTTTACATCTCTAAAACGTTCAAACATATTATCTACCTCTTTAAAATTGGATTTAATACTAATTTAAACATAACACATGATATTCAGATTTAATTGAAAGGCCCATCTTATTTAATATAAAATAATAGAAATGAATATAAGAAGGTTTAATTGATGAATGTATCTAATTAATATAAATAATAAAAATTAATATAAGGAGGTTTAGTTAATGAATAATAAGGAATTTATTTTGAAGCATTTAATAACATTACAATTAACTGCTGAAGTACCAAAATCCACACCACATTATTTTCAATTTCTTTATTCTAATAGGATATTTATATTTCCAATAGTTTTATTAATATATTCTATTGCAGCATGGAAATTTGGAAATGATGAACGCAAAACAAACATTAAAAAAATTCATTATTCTTTATTTGTTTTTGCATATCTTTTTTTTATAAGGTATGAAGATGTGTCTACTTGGTGTGAAAGTGGACCAATGGGAATAACCGCTCCTGTTTGGTCATATTTGCTATCTATCCTTGTTACTTTGTTAATCGCTATTGCAATAGATAATTTTATTATTTCAGGATATGTTTTTAAGGAATTTGGTATATTTGGAGCAAAGTTTATTAGAGACGCTACACAACAAACTGTTATACAACAGAATGGATATATGCTATCTCTTGAAAAGAATTTAGAAGCCCTTTATAGTGTATTATTTAAAATTAATGAGTTATTTTCTAATCCTAATATTGTTGGACAAGTTAGAAATGGTAGATTTAATTTTTCAAAACACTTCAGAGGTATATTAAAACACTATTATGATTTTAAGGATGAAAATGTTAAAATTGATGTTCAATTTTTCAGACAAGATGCCGATAATATTAAAAATATTATTGAAGGGTATAATATAAAATATAATCTTGGATTTAAAGATAAGAGGGATTTAAAAAATTGTCTTTCAAATAATGATGGTGCTAATTGGTACTTGGACTCAAAAGAGTATAAAGTATATGTCATTACTACAAAAGTTAAACATAATAATAGCAATCAATTATTACTAATAAGCATAAAGTCTTTAGACGAAATAAATATATATGATATGTACCCTGTTTTAAATTTTCTTCATGTTTTTGAATTAGAGTTTTCCAAAATATAGATTTAAATTAAATAATGTGTTATAATAAGTGTATCCAAAAGAAAGAGGGATGTTTATGAAAACTAATGTGAAATCAATAAAATTACTAGATTTATTATCAAGTACAATAAATATATTTAGCGAAGGCAAGACTTCTGGCAACTCAAGCCATGCAAGAGTTACTTATGGTAAAAATAAAAACAGTTATGAACAAATGAAAAAGACATCTCAGAAATTAAGTAAAATATTTACACTTTAAGACTTAAAAGTGTTTAATAGAATTCTATTAAACACTTTTTTCATTTCATGAATATTTGACCATCTAATTTTCATACTATATAATGCATAGACTTATGAAAAGGGGTGGTATTTATGTTTAGAAAAAAAGATCAATATGCCAAAAAGAATAGAAATAATACTTTTAAATATTATACTAAGCCAAACTTTCCTCCTCTACATAAAAGAAAAGACAAATACTCATTATTTAAGGCAAAAGTTCAAAAGTTAATAAATATGTTTAAAATATAAAAACAACCTAAAGTATTTAAGTTGTTCAATGTAATTTGCTATATTTTATCTTGTTTTATGTTTAGTCATAACAAATATGCCGATTATTGCTATTATAGATATTAGGAATATAATAGTTGTAGTAATTACTTTCACTTATTCCACCTCTTTTTAAAATAGGGGTTTATTTTTTCATAGATATTGGGTATAATAAAGGCAAGAGGTCGCAGGATTTTTCATTTGAATATACGATTTAATACTTTAATAGTTCACATGTTGGTAGCATGTGGACTATTTCTTTTTTGGAGCCTTATCATCTACCTCTATTGAGAAATCGCTTTTTACTTTATCTGTTATTCTATTGCTTGCTGCTATTTTCATAGCAAGTTGATCTCTATTATACACTACCAAAGCAACAATCCCTACTATAGATACTACTGTAACACAAAAAAGTAGTATCAGGAGAACGTTATCTCCCATTCTTCCACCTCCAGTTTTTCACTCCTGCAACCCCTTGATAATAAAGGGATAATCAACGAGATGGAAGATCGTATATTCATTTCCCTTACATCTTCTATTATACCACTATTATCCTTTATATCCAATATTTATATTAACTTTGCCTCTGAAAAAATTAAGAACATATTTATGCATTAAAAAGGTTAAGATCTACTAAAACTTTTAATTTAAAGGCTCTCTTTTTTAAAACTTATTTCTTTAAACCTATACTTTTATATTAATAAGTATCTATACGAACAATTTTCTTGCTTAGAGGAGTATAATAAATTCTCACATAACTATATGGTTTGACTTTTGAAACAGTTCCTGAGAATTTCTCTGCTCTCATTTGTCCACTAAAATCTTCTATAAAAACATCTCCGCAACCATTTTTACATTGAGATATACCAGTAATTAGACCTTCCAACATATGTACTTCTCCAACTAACAGATCGAGTAATATTCTCCCATTTAGATAAATCATAAAACATAGTAGTAATAAAAGCATTATTATAATTTTACTTGATGTAAGAACTCCTAGTATTACTAATAAAAGTGAAAATATAAGTCTAAATATCTCCATCTGACTACTTTTATAAATATCGTATCTATTAAACATAAAGATTCCCCCCTCATATCGATATAGGTCATTATAAAAAATGGCTATTACTATTTCAAATAAAAAATAATAATTTCGTAAACAAAGAAATATGAAATTAAAAACTAAAAAAGACTTGGAAAATCCCAAGTCTTTAACTTCTACTTAATAAGTATTTCTGCCAATTTACCTAATTCATCACTTAATGCGTTTTCAAATTCTCTAGTACGATCTGCTGCACCAGACATATGATGTACTTCCTCATGGATTAAAACACCCATCATCTTATAGAAAGGAACTGTAGATTTGTCTAAAAGGCTTACATGAATATATACACCCTTGTTTTTAGGATGATAATATCCCTGTACATCATCCCCTACAACTTTTGTATTAAACTCCTCAACAATTTCAATCATTCTGGTCCTATCATTACCATACAGTTTTCTAAAGATTTTCTTGGCCTTAGTCCATCTTACTTTACCTTCAGGAGATAACTTATTTGGGTTAAATCTTTTTTTAACCACATTTTCATCACCCTTTAGGGAAGCAACATCACTTGCTAGTTGGAAACCAAGTTGTCTTAGAATTTTAGCCTGTACATGAGTTAAATTACCTAGAATTCTATACCCTGCATCAATTGCAGCCAAGTCATAATCAGACATTGTAGGAAGGCAAGACTTAGGGAATAATTTATCAGCAACCTTTTTCCAGATACTTAACACAGAAGTAGAAAGCCTTATTTCTAAGGTTTGTTCTAATTTGTATGGATTGCTACAATTAAAGAACGCTTCAATAAACTTTGTATTTGTTGCCTTAGAGATAATATTTTTAATCTCCTCTTTAGCCATCTCCATCTGTACTGACTTTCTATCTCTAGCCAAAACTTTCTTAGCATCAAGAAGATTATAGGAAAATAATGAGTCAATGTTTTCAATAAATACTCCATTTACAAATAGGTTTCTGCCCGGAGTATAGATATCCTTATCAATTTCCTTTATTGCTTTATTAAACTGAATAAACAATTTTTTAGCATCTTCAATTTCACCTTCAGACGATTTAAACTGTATATCAGTTCCTAGCCTTTTTCTATTGTTGTCTATATAAATCACAAGTACATCAGCATTGAATTCTCTATCTCTTTCAATAACTGCTTTGTACTCATAACCCTTAGTTCTTATAATCGCCTCTCTGCCTTTTCTAGCAAGAACTAATAAAGCAAGTTTTAATCCCTCTCCAAAATGACCAATCCTACTATCAGTCTTTCTATTGGAACTAAATAAGAAATTCTTCTTAGCAATTCCCTCTCCCTTATCACTGATAACTGTTATACCATCCTTATGTGAGATAGTAACCTTACTTTCTGTATCAAGAGAGTTAGATAAAAGTTCTCTAATAGCATCCCTTATAGTCCAATTTTGGCAGTAATCAACCGCAATTGGGTATACGATTTTGTTATCAAATATAATTCCCTTTCCGTTATACTTCTTTGCAATAGCGTCAGCCGATTCTACTCCCGAAACCTTAAAGATTGATGAGACACTATTTGGTATGTTTCTTAATATTTCATATCCTGCTTGTTTTGCAATAAAGTTATTTTTATCATCAAAACTTGCGAAGCAAGATTTCTTAAATCTTTTTCCTATTACCTTTTTCCAAACAGTCTTATTACTTGGGTTGAAGTTTAACTTATATTCAAAGAGATAACTGTTCTGAATCCAATCCGTTAGAACTTTTTCAATAACATCTTCATCTGTAATCGTAGATAAGAAATTTGCTACATATTCAGCAAGTTTATGATTATCTACATAATTTCTATCTCTTGAAATTACTAAGGATTTATCTTTGATGTCGTATCCAAAGATGGCATCTATCTTTTGAGTTTTAAGTCCATTTACAAAAATTTGACCTGCATCCGTAAAGAATACTTCTAACTTACTTGTAGTAACAGATTTCTTTCTACCATCTTTAAAATGTGCAAATAGTGATTTAGCCATTTCTAGTTCATCTTCAGTACAATCAAACTCAATTACAGTACCTTTTGTTTTTTGGTTTTTAACAAAATGTACAGTAAATAGGTTTGTATCAAATTCATCATATTTTTCGATAGATGGAGTGTAAGTATATCCTGTAGTTTGAATACTTACGGCTCTTTTATTTCTTGCCAAGACTAAAGAAGAAACTTTAAGACCTTCTCCAAATTGTCCAATATTAGAATTACTTTTTCCACTTATACCGAATATAAGGTGCTTTCTCATAATACCCTTACCAGAGTCTACAATTCTTCCTTTACCATTTCTGTGTTCAACTCTTATATTTGTCCCGGTATCTATAGCATTAGCAATAATTTCTCTGATCGCATCAACTATTGTCCAGTTACTACAATAATCTGTACTGATTGGATAAACCATCTTATTGTCCTCAAATAAACTTTGGCCTTTATAGTCCTTAGCAACATCACTACTAAGTTTTACTCCAAGATTTTTTAGTAGATTACTTACATGAAGTGGGATATTTCTAAGTATGTGATAGCCCATCATTTTAGCATGTAAATCACTTTGAAGGTCTGATGATAACACTGCCTTATCCTTGTAAAGTAACTTCACAGCCTTTTTCCAATTAGTTTTATTTTTAGGATTGATAGGTAGTTGGTACTCATACTTAGTCGGATCTGACTCAATACTTGCAAGATATTCTTTTGCCACCTTTTGATTTTTTGCATTATTTAAGATTTTAACTATATTGCTTTGAAGTCTATCTGCTGCAACAATGTTTCTATCCCTATTTGTCATTGTTTTATCTTCAATATTATAACTGAAGATAGTGTTAGGTAGTTTATTTGTATCAAGACGCACAATAAAAATTCTACCTTCAGGAAGATAGATGTTTTCATCCACTCTATTCATTTCATTATTTAAATCTAAGAACAGATTGGCAGCATCTTCTAACTCCTTTTTGCTACATTCAACTATAATTTCAGTTCCAATGGACACTGTATTATTCTTAAATGAAAGCAGCATTACTTCGGAATCATAAGCCTTGGAATACGCCTTTTTTACATCTACTGTAAACCCAACTGATTTTATTGTTACTTTTCTATTGGCACGAAGTAAAGTAATAAGAGCCATTTTAAGACCTTCGCCAAATTGACCAATCATACTACCATCTCTAGTAGACTCTCCAAATATAAAGTCTTTTTTAGTAAGCCCCTTGCCTGCATCCGTTATATAAGCGAATTTTCCGTCATGCCTATAATTATATTTGGACTTTGTATCTAACATATTAGATAGAAATTCTCTTAAAGCAGAAATAATATTCCAATCTTTTTTACCGTAATTTATAGATATTGGATAAATTAATTTATTTTCATTCATTGTATCTTTCTTTGATTGATCGTTTATTTTAACAACCTCAATATGTCCTAAATTTAAAGATAATTGATTCATTTCATTTGCTTTAATCGCATTTGCATTTTTCATTTTTAAATTCCTCCTTAAATTATATGCACTTTAGATACCTTAATAACTCAATCAATGCTTTATATGTGAATAAACAATAGAGTATCAAGTTTTGTTCATGAAAAATAAAAGGCTTAAAATTTCAAAGTTCACGCACATTAAGAGCAAACAGTTGCTTACTAAAACCAATTACTTATAATGACATTTTTTTAATACAAATTTAATAAATATTTATAAATAAATGCACCTATTTTTTTGAAATCAAGCATCTCTATGGCTAAAATGCCTCCACTTGATTACAGTGGAGGT
Source organism: Alkaliphilus sp. B6464 (assembly GCF_018141165.1). Lineage (NCBI taxonomy): Bacteria > Bacillati > Bacillota > Clostridia > Peptostreptococcales > Natronincolaceae > Alkaliphilus > Alkaliphilus sp. B6464. The sequence continues at coordinate 45,822 of NZ_CP058558.1, read as the reverse complement.
GCTTTTTATGAATAGGGATTTTTCGTTAGAAATAAATAATAAAGAAAAACTAAAGTACTTACTTTCTAGAGATAAACACGCTATTTTAGAAGGTGTATGTACAGAACATTTATTTCAAAATGATGTTCTTCCTAGAAAAAAGTGGAATAATAAGATTAGTTTAGGTTGGTGGACTACTAGACAAAATAATGATTATATATTTTTTAAAGTATCTAGTGAATATGTAACGCAAAATGATATCAGTATATTTAGGCACTTTATTAAAAATAACATGAAGTGTATTTATGTAAAATTTGAGAATACTGGAACTTATAAATTTTTAGAGGTTAATAGCAATATATATCTAATTGAGAAAAATAATTACATAGAACAATTTCTCTCTTTTAATGAATTTATAATTAAATACAATTTAAAAGAAATAAGACAACCTTTATTGGCTGCTAACGATGTAAGAGATACTGCTAGGCAGGAGAAAGCCATTGACTTCTTTGATAAAAATGGATTGTTAGAAGATACTGCTATACAAAGACATTTTGCTAATTTCTTTTTAACTGTTTACTATGGATATGCCGTTTGGAATATTGACGGACTTTTGGTTGATAACGATAAAGTATTGGCATATGAAATTAAATTTAAATATCCAACTAAAAGTAATACTTTCGGTTTAAATATTGGCGTAGCGAAGTTGTTTGAGTGGCTACATAACAAAGATATAAAAATATATCACGCTATCTTATTAAATCCTACTAATAGTGAAAAGGTATCTGTTCTTGACGTTTTGAGTAACAAATCCTTGTATCGTGAAACAAATTGGATATGCTATCGTATTAATCCTACTAACTTATTTAATAGTAGTGGGATAGCCCCTTCTAAAACTCAAATAGAGGGTAGAACTGATCAAAAAGTAGTTTATATACCTGTTTCTAACTTTAAATACTTAAAGAATTTAGAATATAAAAATGCTTAGAAAACTCTAAGCATTTTTTGCTATATTTTTAAATTCATCAAACACTTCATTAATTCCCTTATCAGCATCAAGTTCTGTAAAGCAATCTCTATCTTTATAATAATCAACAAGAGGCTGAGTCTCCTTGCTGTAAATTTCAAGTCTCCTATTAATAAATTCTTCTTTATCATCTGTCCGTCTTATTAACTCTGTATTGCATTTATCACATAAATTAGAGTTATGGGTTAACAAGTTAAATCCTCTGCTACATTTAGGACATACAATCCTGTTTAATATTCTTTCTTTTATCATATCATCAGAGGCATTAAAATATAATATATGATTTATTTCCTTATTAATTTTACATAACATTTTATCTAGGTTTTTTGCCTGTTTTAGATTTCTAGGATATCCATCTAAAAGAAGATTACCACTACTTAATATTTCATTTTCTATTAGAGAAAGAACAATATCATCAGAAACAAAATTTCCTTTATTAATAAGGCTATCAATATGCTTCCCTAGATCCGTACCTTTCTTAACTTCATTTCTTAAAATATCTCCCGTTGAAATATTTTTTACTCCATACTGCTCATTTATCAGGTCTGCAAGAGTTCCTTTTCCAGCCCCCGGCTTACCAAATACAATAATTAACATATGGATTCCTCCTTAAAAAGTTATATGTATTAACATAACATACAAAAGAGATTACTCTTAGAGCCTCTTTACAAATTCTAATTAGGCACCATTACTCTTTCGATTAAAATGGATTGGTTCAAACTTTAAATCTATCCCAACGCAATATTGGAGTCGATTCTGAATTAAGTAAATTTAATGCATATACTAATTTCTTTTCATAAAAAATATTTGACTCAATTATATAAAAAGCATTATTACATTATTAAAAGTTAGTTCTAGTAGCATTAGCAAGGAATAACAGCATACAATTGTTAAATTTCAATTGTGGGTTATTGAAAAATTAGATTAATTGATTCCAGAAGTAAAAGTTACACTTGATTCAAAATAGAATCAGGAAATAAAGCAAACAATTGGATATATTCCAGATGTTTCATTAGAGAAGATTAATGGAGTTTTCCCTGTAATTACTACTCAAGTTAATAAAATATCAGATGATATAAATAATAAATTAATGACAAATATAGTTGGACCTAAAAATCAACTGCTTAGTATACAACCATTATAATAAAAAACCCACTGTAAATTTACAGTGAGTTTTCTTTTAGGATTCAAGTTTATTTAACTATTTTCCTCTTTGACTTTTCTGTCGTACGGCATAAATTTATCCATTAAAAAATCTTTTAATTTCAAAAAATTGTTTACGACTACAAATCCTAATGGGGCTTTTTCTTTGCATGATGTTGCAATTTTGTCATTAACATTTTTAGTAATGTTTTTAATCACTATATTTTGTTCTACCAATAATTGATAATACTTTAAAAACAATCCTTCACTGTCCAGATAAATCAATAAATAGCCAAGAAATTCTTCTATCGCTTTATCCTCATTAACATTTAATCCGTTTTCATTAATAAAGAAACTTTTAACTTTATCACTAATATTTTTATCATTAATGCAGTTGTTTATAAACATTTCTTTTAGCGTACCCACTTTCGCCTCATCTTTCTTTTCAAGCCCTATTTCAATGTATTTTGAAAAGTATGCTAGTTTATTTAGAATAGTTCTTTTTTTTAGTTGATCTTTGTAGTATAAATACGAATCCGCTATTTTAAATGAATACATTAAAATTAAAAATGTAAAAATAACAATCATAGTCAGTTCAGATACTAAGACAAACGGCTCTGGTGGATTAAATATCATTAATGGAATTTTCCATATGGACGCAAGTATATGGTAAATCAATATTAAGAGTAAAAGATGTTCTAAAACTTCCTCAAATACACTTATACACAAGTAATATTTACTTTTTTTTATACCTTTATAATCATTTGTAAGTCGTGCCAAACGGTATTCCCGATAAGTTAAATTATTTATTGGGTTCTTACTATAGTTTATTTTGTCAATTAATACTGATATACCAAAAACTATTATAGTAGCCAGTATAATATACCATTCGTATCCTAACATCTTCAAATCATACCATTTTACAAACGAAACGCCTAATAACACTATTGGTATGTACCAAAACACAATTAGTATTTCCATAGGAAACATTATTCTCAACAATGGCTGTAGCAATAAAAACAAAAGAGTTGATAGTGCTAAATACGATAAAATCTGGTATAAATTTTCCAATAAAATACCTCCTTTAGTTTTAATTAATCTTTCGTAGTTTCCAAAATTATACCAAATATTCTTAATACGAATCAACTTCTAAATAGAACCAAACAGAAAAAGACTTAGATATCTAAGTCTTTTTCTATAATTATAAATTTTACTTTTCTAATTCTTTTTCTATATTTCTAAGTTGTCTTTCTAACTTTCTAACAACTCCATGATTATCTTTAGATCTACCCTTTAATACGCTGATTCTTCCTGATAGTAATAACTTCTGTGCTTCTAATGTCATAATTATTCCTCCTTTATTAAATTATGACTTTAACATAACACATGATTTTAAATAATGGCTCTGTTAAAGAACTGTGTTGATATTTAAGCCAAAGAAAAAAATACGTCCTGACAAAACGTATTTTTCTTGAATTGCGAACTTAACATTCGTCTTAACCGCATAATATTTCCATTGCTTCTTGCCAGTTATTAAAATAAAATATACCCCTTTTTTCATTCTCTCTATGTTTATTCTCAATTCTAAATACAACAACTTTTTTAAAATCGTTTGTTATACCTTGCGGGGTATATCCATGCTCAACTAATTTATCATAAGCGTTGTTTTCTGCTTTTAGATATTCTCTATCTTTAATAATACTCATTCCTTCTTTTCTTTTAACCATAACATACTCCTCCTTAAAATTGTTTCGCAATTTCTTCATATTGAGAACCTTTTTATTAAATTTAATAAAATACCTTTTGTAATATAGTTTCTTTATTATATGCAATCATATCTTTGAAAATCAACATTATTCTTTAACAGAGCCTAAATAATTAACTTTAAATGAGATTTTTTATAAAAATATATTTTCATATGTTAAGTTAAATACGAAAGAAAACTTTGAAATATAGAATTTAAGTTGTTAATTCAACAACTGTAAACCTTTTTGTTCTCTCTATGTTTATTCATAGACTTAAAAACTTAACAACTACTGCCTTTAAAAAGGTAAACTATTATAATTATCTAAAATAAAATATAGACATATTTAAAATTTGATTTCATTTCTTTATTTTATCTATAATATTTTTACTTCTTATTTTATATAGGAATTTTAATAAATTAAAGGAGGATATATTAATGAACATCATTAAGCAGAGAGAAGGAAAAATTCAAAACGAAGGTGCAAGAATTTATATCGAAGATAAAGAATTGCCGTTCGTTCCAGAAGAAAGATATAATGTTGAAATATATACAGATAAGAATATTGTCGAGGTTATTGCAGATGCAGATGGGGAGTACAAAGTCTCCAAAAGGGTTAGAAAGAATAAAGGAGATGTGATTCCTGTTATAGACAAAAAAAATCCACAAATTAAAGAGGCTTTAGAATCATGCTCTTTTGTTAAGATTACTTTTTATATTGATGAAAGTGGAAAAGGTAGAGTTGTTTTTGAGGGTATTAAGGAAACTGCTACTATTATTAATGAAAAAAGGAGGGAATCCACTCCAAGACAACTTACTTCTATAACTTTTTGTGCAGGAGCAGGGCTTTCTAGTTTCTGTAATGAAAAAGTAGGATTTAAAGAAATGGCTGCTGTAGAATATAATCCTAAGATTGGTAGTAATGATAGATTTTCAGAAGTTTTTTCTATTAATCATCCAGATACAATCATGTTCAATATCCCAATGGAAAGAGTAAGTGCTGATGATCTTCCAGATGTTGATTTTTGGCTGGCAACACTTGATTGCTCTGATTTTTCAAAGGCCAAAAACAATGGAGAATATGCTACAATGCACTTATTTGTTCACTTAATGAGATTATTTTACCAAAAACCTAAAGATAAAAGACCAAAGGCTATTATGATTGAAAATGTAGAAGGATTTGAAAAAGTTGCAGGTAATACTCTGAATCTTTGTCTTAGAGAGGAAGGTTACACAGTAAAAATGGCTAAACTAAATTCTTTAGACTATGGGAGTCGTACTCAAAGAGTTAGGTTTTTCCTTGTTGCGACTGTATATGATGGATTTGAGTTTCCAGAGGCTACTGGTAGACTTACAGATCCAATTGTGGAAGATGGAATAATTACATTGGATAATTTAGATTGGACTACTCCTGAAGAAAACAATATCTTAAAATATTATATTGATAGAACCCATAAGATTAAAAAAGGGAAGGTAAGTCATAATTTTAGAGTGTCTACAATTGACATTACTAAAGATGCTTACGTAGGGACTATTACAAAATCCTTCCATAAGGGAAAGGCTGAGAATATTATAAAACACCCTACTGAGGAAAAGTATGCTTTTCTTCATAACGTTGACCATCTTAAATACATTCATGGAGTAGATCCTGAATATTATGTAGGTGATGGAAAAGCGATAGGGATTGAATCCATTGGTCAAGGAATTTGTTCTACTACCTTTACAAAGATAGTGAAAAACATTCATGATGTACTTTATAGGAATATCATTGAACCATCGAACTCTATTATTTTTAAGGCTAAAGAATTTATTGAAGAAAAATCAACACTAATTGGATACAAAGAACTTGATTTAGATGAAAAGATGACTCAATTATGCTTTGTAGTTTAATAATTTATGGAATATATAGAAGCATCAGTTATTAAAATACAAGAACATACCTGTTCTACAAAAATTAGATTGAATATCTCGCATTTAGTAAGGTTTTTGAAAGACCACCATAATAAGGTGGTCTTTTATTCTCTACTTTTAAAATACTTGTTGAAATTATATAGCCTGTTATTTAAACATAACATTTCCATAATATTGTTTAGGTAAACTAAAAACGTATGTTGAATTATTGAGTTTTATTTTTTTCTTCTAATTCAGTTAATTCTGCTGCAATTCGGTTTGCCCCATCATATTCAGCAAATATCTTTGGCATATCTATGAATTCTTTTTTGATTTTTTCCTGATTATCATGAGATACATAATTAACAACTACAACAATAATATCTGCCTCCCGTATTAAAGTACTTATCCTAGCCCATGACTCATACCCTTCTATTACTTCAGCCCTGTACCCATATTTGAGTAGCGTAAGTTTGTATGAGTTTTGATAAGCAATATTCCCTACAATCAAAATTTTCTTGCCTGTTTTTGCAATTTCTGAATTATAGTCTAATTTTATTCTATTTATTTTATTTTCTTTTCTAATAGGAATAGATATATTGCTTACTGCAATTTCCTCTGCACTCTTATCTATAAATAAATAATTATTGAATTCATCAATTCCTATAACTTGTCCCTCAAGTAGTTCCTTATTTTGGGGGATATTCTCTACAATAACCTTTTCTCCAGTAATCTTTTGCATAAACACTATATTATTTCTTATATCTATAGGTCCATATTCTACATTCTTATAATATTTAGATAGTGTGTAAAATTTGCTGTTATTAATCACGTTAACTATTGCATTATTCTTCACTATAACAATATTTTGTTCAGAAATATTAATTTTAGGTTCTTTATCAATTATAGCAGTAATCATAAGTTCTTCTTCCGTTTCAATGTCTCTTATTAAACATCCTCTTTTTAAAATCTTTAAGACATAAGCCACATAACAATTTTTAAGTTTTATGGATTTCATATAATCATCAGCAGTAAATTTAATTTGCCTATAATATTTTACAAGATTAATTCCTGAATCAACACTTATTACTTGTTTATCATTTAAATTAATATATGAAGGCACTTTTAACTCATCTAACTCATGCTCACCATTATAAAACAGCCATTTGCCTTCTTTATATAAGGCAAGGCCAAATTCTTTTATATTATTATCATGTTCTATGTAATAGTAGGGATAAGCCCACTTAAAACCAAATCTTTCATCAACTAATACAAATTGATTTTCGGCAATATAAGTATTGTCAGGAATATTTCGTATTTCAGCATGTTTTTTATCAGGAAAAACTATATAATGCTTATTGTTGTCAATTCTACAATAACCTATTTTATGGCTATTGTTTTCTACATTTGCGAACTGAGGATCTAAAACATCTAAATACGGCTCTACAACTTCACGAAGTTGCTTTGATAAACCATACTCATTCAAATACTTTTTTAAATTCAAAAACATTAATTCTGTATCGGAATGAGCCTTTTCAAGTTGCTCTTGTAATTCTTGGTTTTTATTTTTAGTTGATGAAATCAATTCATCTTTTTCCTTTACTTTATTTTCTAACATAATACATTCACGAGTAAAATCACTAAGTAATCTTTTAATAATCTTATATTCCCTTTCTTCATCTAAACAAACCATATAATCTCCCCTTATTTAACTCTTGTAATTCTCTATATAAGTATTCTACATATTGTACATGTATCCTCTTGTTACAGGTTAAAATCTGCATGTAACAACATAAAAATCACATAAGATAAATCTTATGTGACCTTTATATAAATCAATATATTAGACTCTGAATTAGAATTAAAATAAAAATTATATTAATTAAAGAGTTATCCTAAATCCTACACATTCCACTTGCATACCATAGATCTCTCTCAATGGGAAAAGGCCCGTCATAATAAAAAGGGTCCTTATTTTGAAAAAGTTTATCTTGATATATAGGTTGCTCTGACGTATTAAGTAAATTAAATGTTACCCCAAATATAATTATAAGAATTGATGCGACAAATGTTCTTCTTTTGATCTTTATCCCCACTCTTTCATTCATAAAAATCACCTCTTTAAAATCTATTATACTAATTTCTAATTTCTAATTTTTAATTTATATAAGTAATACTAATAATAGCAACATTAGAATATATATACCTGAAAAGAGAAGTTCAGTATTTAACCCCTTTACTTTTCTTGAACTACATATAAGTGTTAGTGCTGTAACTATAAGTATAGTAAGCATATAATAATTCTGTAATATAAAAGGAATCAAGAGTCCTATTAGTAAAGATAATGAATACGTTAAGGATTGAAGATTATTATTAGTTTTAGGATCTCGTAAATCTCGAAATATTTTTGAAAACATGGCAAAGTCCTCCTCTGTTTAATTCACTTTTTATTATTCTTTCTTAGATAGTAAATGTTAGAAACTTCTAAACCAATGATTGTACTAACCGTTATTGCTGTAATTATGATTTTAAAAATTATAGGTACAGGGGATAACCAACAAATAATTACATTAACAAGACTACATACTGTGCATATCTCTGAAAAATTTAAGGATGAATAATAATATTCAATCATAATAAAACAGGAAACAAGTGCAGTAAAAGCATATAAAATCATAAATATTTTTAAATCTAGTGAACTAGATTCTATCAATAAAGAATTGATCATATATAAATCCTCCAGTGCTATTTTTACTATTAATTACTGTAATTTTTTAATATCAAATACAATACCTCTACAAAACATTTCATCATCTTCTAAAATATTAAAAGTCGCATGAGTTATGTCAGTTTCATAGGTCCAAGGAATCTGATCTTCTTTACACCACAACACATTTATAATCTTGTATTTTAACTTTGCTAGTTGTGAATGGCTACAATTACACGCACAGTTTGTAAATATACCTTCATTATTAACAAATATTTGTCCACCATCATAGGAGTTTATCTCGTCATTAATTACTCCTCTTAATTCTGTATTGTCATCCGAATAACCAAATACTACTACAAACCCTAATTCTTTTGCTAAATCACATTCGTCTTTTGTTATTTCGTCTCCATACTCCCTGCCGTTTAACATATTGGCAAATTCTTGTATGTTCATATATATCATCCTTTCTTTGTTACCTATATTTTTTCAATTCTTGCTCCATTTTGTTTTTAATTTACTTTGCTTCATTTATTCATCCCATTTTTTAATATTTTTCAATTAAGTTTTAATTTAAAATAAGAAGTTATATAATTTCTCCAACAACACTTGAGCCTTTTTGCTTATAAAGAATGTTTTTATAATGATCCTTTATTGTCCTATTGCACTCTATTATATTTTTTATTTTTGGCTCATAATAAGCACCCTCACACCCTTCAACCGATATTCCAACAGAATCATTAATTGATTCTATAAGATTTAAAGTTTGACATTGTAATACTACATATTTAATGAATATTTCGACAATATCAGCATCAAACATGATGCCAGTATTTTTAATTATAAAGTCTAATGCCTCTGATGGATCCATACCTTTTCTATAGATCCTGTTAGATGTTAATGCATCATAGACATCAGCCACAGAAATTATCCTACCTAAAAGACTTATTTTCTTACCACACTTGCCGTATGGATAGCCTGTTCCGTCAAACTTTTCATGATGCTCACAGATCCCTAACTTCACTTGATAAGATAAATTTTCATAATCTCTCAAAAGATCGTATCCTAATTCTGCATGTTTTTTCATTACAGAAAATTCTTCATCTGTAAGTTTTCCCGGTTTATTAAGAATATCTAATGGAACTAACGTCTTACCTAAATCATGCAAGATAGCAGCAAGTCCTAAGTCGGATAATTCTTTGTCATTAAAGCCTACTCCTATTCCTATAATAATGGAAATAACCATAACGTTTACAGAATGTAAATATGTATATTCATCAAACAGTCTCATATCACTTGCGTGATTGATAAGATTAATATCGCCTAATAACCGATCTAAAACTTTATGTGCTACTCTCATGGCTACCTCTAAATTGTCACTTCTTATTTTCTTAATTGTTTCAATTTCTATAAATGCCGATTCCATAATGTTTAACATAGTATTTTTAATTTTTGCATTTCTTGCATCCTCTTTAGATTCATTTTGGGATGAATAACTCATTCTGTACTCCTCCTTATCAAATAAGTGATAATGCCCTCTTATTTCTTAACATAACACACAAATTTAATTGTACTTGCCTTCGTTATTTATATTTGCGATAAAAAAGACTGTCGATATAATATCAACAGTCTTTATAGCACTCAGATTCATATTGTATTTATATAATTTGCTTTAAGTCCTTAGAATAGAATATATCTTCAATATAATCCTCCGCATCTTTAAGATTAAATACTCTAAAACATCCAGATACTCCTTGATTGTGAGGCATATCATAGATAATTCCTTCACCTATTTCAGCAAAATCAATTAAATTATGTTCCGCATCATCTATTAAAATATCTCCCCATACAGAACTCTTGTCATTACAAGAAACAAAATGTTTTTCATTAAAAAATGGCATATGCTTTCTAATCCATTTTAATTTTTCTTTATAAGCATTAGGCATAGAGGCTGTTACAATGCGAATATCGTACTTTCCACATAAATACATTCTTTTTATTACCTCTATTGAATCATTCTTAGGTCGAAGATTTAGAAAAAAGCCTTCCTCTTTCATAATACTAATTGATTCTTCTCCATAATGTTCTGCTAAATTCCAAGTTTTACATTGGTCTATAGTATAATTTGTACAATTTCTATCATTTAAAATCTTAACTATAGCCCCTAAAAAGTCTACAATCACATCATCCATATCTAGCAATATTCTTGGTTTTCTTGTATTTAACTTAATTGGAACTTTCAGAGCCTTCCTGTCCAATATCATGTAATAACCTCCAATTCATTTATCTTCTATTATTTTAAATTTATCTTTATACTTGTTTAGCGATAAAATAAGATCTCCTGAAGATGTTTCGATTTTAATAGTTTTATTAGGATACATCATCTTAATGGTTCCTTCTATTTCATTAAGATTTCTATCCGAAACAATTGTGATTTTAGAACCAATCTTAATTCCAAATTCTTTTTCATATTCTTCATTCATTAATCTTAAATTCCTGATAAGTTTTTTAAAATTTCTATGTCTCATACTAGTCATCTATAAAAACAAGGATTTTTCAATATTTTGTAGTGTCGAGTAGTCTTTTATAGCATGAAACCTATCTAAATATTCTCCGTTGTAATTAACTTTTGAGTAAAACATATCTTTAGGCCTGAGCCATAATCTATGATTATCATACAATGATTCATAAAGTATATATTCATCAAGTGAATCATAAGTAATTGCTTCTGCTAGTATTCTATAGAATTGCTTATTCTTATAATGTTTACATATGTTCTTTGAGTGGAATCTTGCCTTAAACGCAACTTCTTTAAGATTGAAATCACTATCTAATGACTTTATTATTTTCATAGGAATAATCCTAAATAATAAAATTGATTTTATAATCAGATAATCTTCCCCACTCTCCGTATGTGTTGCTATATTTACTATGTCATACGGAATTTTATCAATATATAATTTCTTTTTTTCTTTATTTAAAGTAATAACAACCATAATATTGTCCTCCTTATTAATTGTCCTGATAAATATTTTGTAATTATAGTTTATTATTTTGAGTTATTTAGAGTATAGTTTTAATTCTTTTATAAATTCTAAAACTCCCAGATTATTTCTATCAACTATACCTAGATTTATACAAGTTAAAGTGTTCGACTCAAGTTGTGTCAATCCTAAATCTCTTATAGCAGCATAGCCTTCCTTTTCTAGTTCCTCTAATTTACTTTGAGAGCAAGATAAAATTATTTTCTTTCGATTTTTTCTGTAATGATTAAGTATTTCTTCGTCATAAAATTTCTTCTCATAAAGTACCTCGACTGCATGACCTACTTGTCCTGCTAACTTACCTTTTCCTATTTTAATATCATTATTTACTAAAATATACATTGCTAAATTCATCAATATCCGCCTTCTCTCTTTCTATTTTTCTTTGTAATATAAAGTTTTCTAACACAAGTTCAGTCTTACTTGCTATTTCCTCATTGTCGATAATTTCTTGTGCTGCTGTTTCGTCAACCATAATGACATTGGCATCTTCACTATCGGATTGATGAATTATACTGACATCTCCTCGACATTCACCATATACAATAATAATTTTTTCATTCGTTATCCCAATGGCAGAATATCTAGGTTTACCAATCTTATCGATTTTAAATAACTCTAATCCTGTTTCCTCGAAAAACTCTCTTTTAGCAACTTCTTCAGGAACTTCCCCTTCACGAACCATTCCACCCGGCAAATTAAATATGTAACTATTTGGGTGTATTCTAAATTCTTTTAGCAAAACAAGTTTATTGGTTGGCTTATGAATAGCACAAATGGCTATTCCATCTACATTTCTTTTTTTATTAAATATTTCTTCTCTTACAACATCTACAGAATTTCTAGTTACTATATCCCATACTTTTTCTTTTCCATTTCTATCTAAATACTGAATAGACAATATTTTAAGTCTTTCGCTTTGACCGGATCCTTTTATATCTAAAACCTTTATTTTTTCACTCATTTAAATGCCTCCTGTATAGATTTGCAATTTATAATAATCTCTTATATATAGGATTTTCAAGGATTTACTAATCTTCATTATTTAGAGTTTATCTTATGTAACATAACATATAAACTATTATTTGAATCCTAAATATGTTTTAGATATAATAAATTTGCCTGATTTTAATTTAAGCAAAATATATATTATTTCAGTAATATTAGATAAGGAGAAGGAATTGTGGTAAAAATACAGATGTCGTATGAGTACGATTTTGATATTAAAAAAGAATATACAACAATAGAGGTCGCAGAAATATTGGGAGTTAGTAGCAGGTATGTTCAGAGACTATTAAAACAAGGGAAAATAGAATTTCTGCACAAAGCAACAACTAGAACGGGTGGACACATAATTTCTGGAAAGATGATAGTTGATTTCATAATAAGGTATCAACTAACAAAAGGTACTGTTATAAAAGTTTCATAGAAGATTATACTTTAATTGTTTTCTAAATTTAAAAGGTCAGGATGTCCTGACCTTTATTATAACTTCAATTTTTCTATTAATTCTATCATACAAGACCAAAGTACATCACAGAGTATACCACCATATTTTACTATAATACTATTGCTAGTATTAATTTTTATTTCAATATCATAGCCATAAAATTCATTTAAAATTCTATTATTGTTTTGGTAACAGCAGTTAATTTCCCTTGAGTTAGTTGCGGTTCAAATTTTTTCTCCATAATCTGCATTGACGTAAGGCTATCAAGTTCATGAAGAATTTTTTGAAGAATCATTAATTCCTTTTCATCATATTCAAATTCTTCAATATGAAAAAGAGTTTTAATATATTTACCATAATTACTATCAGAAACAATTATTATTTCTTTTGAATTTAAAACTTCAAGCAATTCCTCCAATCCTTCGGGTTTAGGAGTATATCCATCATATAAAAAATCACAATTCAGAATTTTATCTTTAAAATTCTTTAGATACTCCTTTTCATAATAAAAAAGTAGCAGTTGAAGTTTTGTATAGTATAACTTATATTGTGCATACTTTCCAAAGTATAAAACTGCCTTTATAGTGTTCATTTGCTTTTCTAATGGTTTCTTAGCCATAGTTAATACCTCCATTAAATTAATTTAAATCCTATATACACATATCTCTTATGTAATATAGTCAATTGTTAGACGCTAATTCAAGTAAAAAGTGCCTATAGTACTAGGCACCTTTAACTTTGAACTAAAAAGTAGAGAACCCACTCCATTCTTAAAAATGATAGATAAGAGTCTTTATAAAAGAATCCACTTTATAATTTTCATAATGGACAGTATAATATGTACCTTTATTAGTCCATATTCTATCAAAATAAATTTTCATACTATTACATAATATAGTATCCTTAGAAGTTTTGGTTATTACTTTTGTTTCCAAATTATAATCATCTACATTTCTTCTAGTTAAATTAGCAGAACCATACATTGCTATAAATTTTTCTTCTTTTTCTATTGTAACTATTTTAGTATGAAATTGTTCCCATGGGTATCATACCACTTTATTCTTATAAAAGTGTTTTAAGATTATTCATTGTCATATCCTCAAAATTACATTTTACTTGCGATTAAATACATCATGCCTTTTAAATCATCCATCTTACTTTGTTCTTTCTCAATAGTATCAATTAACTCTTTTACCTTTTCAAAAACTTCTGTCCCTTCTTCTACTTCTCTAAATATTGCCATTGCTTTTTGATGGATTTTAGTAAAACTTGGCTTTTCCAATTTTTGATTTAATTCAAATTCTAATTTCGCATCCATATATGATCCTCCTCTACAGGTTTAATATTTCATTTATCCTTCCAAATGCAATCCCATTTTAAATAAATATTTTTTAGTATAACAATGATAGGATACAGACCTTGTTTATTAATCTGTTTATAATACAAATTCATTCTGATATTCAATATAGCAAGAAGGACATGCATACATGCTTAACTTCTTACCCTCTAGTGTCATCTTTACTCCTTCTTCAAGTGCTTCTCTCTCTGTTTCAAAAGGTGTTCCCTCCATATTACATCCGTCTAATTGACACATTGCTTTATAAACATACCACTTTTCATCTTCTTCCTGTTCCACAACAAATTTTGAAATCTGATACATTTCTTTAATAGTTAAATTAGCAATATCTTCTGTTTTAATAGAAGCATCCTCTGTAATAAAGTCAATTTCTTCAGCAGCGGATTGCTCCCACTCTTTTATAGCACTTTCCTCAACATTATTAATATCTAATGTTTCAATTTTATCTGTTAAATTTTCTATGTTTTTTAATATGTCCTTTTTTAACATTTGCATATCTATTCTTGTTTCAAGTAAAGAATCATCAATTCTATTTGTCCATAAAATTAATATAACACCTATAATAAGATTAATAATCCCGATAATTAAAATAGCAGTTAACATAGAAATCCTCTCCTTTTTAAATTAATTTTTACCTTTGTAATCATTTACCAAATATGCGACTCCTTTGCTATGATTACTATCAAACCATCTCCATACATCTTCATATTTATCTGAACCTTTTGTCCAAATAAAATAATTATCATCAAGACATTCATCTTCATCAATCGGTATATCTCCTAAATGGTCCCATATATCCTCAATTTCTTCATCAGTTAATTTCCTTTGAGGTAAATTCACCAATACTCCGCCTCTATGGTACTTAATGCCCATAAATTCTTCAAATGATATATTCTCTAATTGCATATCTGACATTTAAAATCCCTCCCTAAATTTCATAAATACTTATTGTACTAATGAAGTATAATCAATAAGTAAAATCAAATTCAAGAAATAAAAAATGACCTAATTTTTAAGTCATTCGATATAATTTGCATTAATAAGTTACACACTGATATTACTATCACTTACGATAATATTATTTAAGATAATAGTTTAAATTTCTTAATATAAATAAAAACTCCTTATAAATTTTTTGCATAAAAAAGCACCCCTATTTTTAGGTGCTTGTATTATTTATTATTAAAATTTAGTTTTTGTTCCTTACACCACATATTGTAATAGACCTCATAAACCTTTTTGCTCCCTTATCTGATAGCCCTAATTTTTTTTGAATTAATATCTCAATTTTTTGTTTCTCAAAATTCATAAATGCAACAACATGTTCTCCGCAAGAAATTACTTTAATAACTTCCTCAATATTTTCTTCTGAAATATATTCTCTAAAAATAATATAATCAGGCCTTGTCATTAACAGGTTGCCTTTCATAGTGACATATTTACCGTTAGAGAAAATTAACATATCCGCTATTCCTGCATACGATGAAGGTGCAATTATATAATTTGAATTAGACTCAATATTTCTCATTTTAGAATCCACCACTCCAACCTTATTAAAGTTTTTACATAACCTTTCAACTAATTCCTTAATTTTTTCATCTTCATACTCTCTATCTGTAATAAAGATACCAGAAAAACTTTGATGATTAATTCGTTCATATTCTTGTATTTGCTTATATACCTTATCCACCTTATTTCACTCCTTTATATATGTGTCTTGCTTTTTATTTAAAATAACATATAAAATCAAAAGAACTACATAAACTTTTGTCTAAGTTTATGTAGTTCTTTTTTTGATTGTTTACTGTTTCTGTTTAAAAACTTATCTTTAGTAGTTAAATGAACATGAGCCTTTTGACTCGTGTTGTGTCGCCCTAGTTTTCCCTCACCCTCAATCAGCATTTTTGTCGCATCTAACGTAATACTGTTTTCTGTTTTCTTTTTTACATGATTCAAAAAAGTCTTTTTATTTTTTTTCTTAGTCATATAAAAT
Organism: Alkaliphilus sp. B6464; assembly: GCF_018141165.1. Lineage (NCBI taxonomy): Bacteria > Bacillati > Bacillota > Clostridia > Peptostreptococcales > Natronincolaceae > Alkaliphilus > Alkaliphilus sp. B6464. Next base: position 29,488 of record NZ_CP058558.1, on the reverse strand, counting down.
CCTCCTTTAATATGAACTCAATTCTAAATATAACATATTTTTTATATTTTATTTCAATACAAATATTTAGATCAAGTAAAGCATAAAAGACATGTTTATTTGAAATTCAATTTTAAAACCCTTATAGTATCAACAAGAATATCTAATTAAAGGAGTGGTTCTCATGTTTAAAAAAATATTTATGGGCATGATTATTGGAATAGTATCTGGATGGCTACTCACATTTTTAGGTGTAGAACAAATTCTAGTAGGAGGAGTTTTTAATATTATTGATCCAAATATAGGTATTTATTTTTATTATATTCTTTTTTGTATTATAGGTATTATTATTTCTCCAAAATAGGGCTGTCGAAACCATCGACAGTCTTTTTTATGTTAAAAGAGATCTCTTTTAGTCGCACATACGTGTTCAAAGGAGTGCTGCGAATAATAAAATATTTCTATCAGTTATATATACAGTACACGAAAATCTTGGGAGACTTGCTATGAACTAAATATTACATCAAAAACTTTTCATTATATTAAGGAAATGAGTCACATGCTCTTTGCTCTAAAATATGCATATTATCATGCAATTAGTTCATAAAAATAGCAGGAGATTCCCTTACTGTTTATTTTTTACTATTTATCACGAATAATTTCATTATACATTTTATACTAATGTTTTTTAGATTGATTCTGCTATTCAAATATCCACCTTGATTTCTCTAAGTTAAATATCAGTATTATAAAAAAAGAGTAAGGTATATCTTATATACCTTACCTTACTCTAAATATTTATATATAATGGGTATCAAAAAAACTGTGTGGATGGAGTTATAGTTTACTATCTTATAATTTCTGTAAGATGATTGATATATCTGAACCTAATCTTCTCCACAGAAGATAGTTATAGAATTCAAACATACTTTAAATCTTTAGCCAATTCTTAGATAATTCTGCCCGTTTATCGTGTAAATTTTTTAATTGTTCTTTTAAAATTATTAATTTATTTTGCTCTTTTCTTATATCTTCTTCACTGTAATCTTCTTTGTTTTCCTTCATATAATCTAATCCGAATTCCGAACAATCAATTTTTTCACATATTCCTTTGACACTATTAGTTAATTCAATATCTAAACTATATGCTTCAAAACTAACTTCTCGAATTATTTCTTTTTTTAATAAATCTTCTAAATTTGCTTTATTTGTAAAAGAAACATAATCAAAATCTCTATAAGCAGAAGAGAATATAATATCTCCGTTATCATAAATTAGGTAATCACTCATTTGAGGGTGTGGTACCCCTAAAGTAGAGTGATAAGTTCCCATATTAGGGCATTCATCATACATAGGCAATACTATGTATGGTTTTAAATTTGTATCCATATTTTTTACTAATTTATAATACTGAACCTTTTTATTTTCCATATTCATTTTTAATAAATACCTCCATTTTTACAAAAAGCAACACACTTTTTAATTTTTATACATTTCGTTCTAATATAAAAACTTGGCTTATCAGTACACTTTTTTAGAAACCCTATATAATTAATTTAAAACCTCTTTTTTATATAAACTCACGAATTAATTTAGATGCCTTGTCACAAGCGACTACTGGTAATAAATGTGATACCTTAGAAATTACTTCTACCTTAGAATCCTCTATTATTTCTTTTAATTCCATTGCATGTTCAACAGTAGTTAATTCATCTTTTTCACCTGCAACTATTAATACTGGGATATCAATATCAATTAGTTTATGTCTTATATCATAATTATTCCCAGTAATAAAATCTTTTATGGTGACACTATCAGACTCAAATGCTCTTTTATTAAACAAGAACTTTAAAAGTCTTAAATCAAAAGGTGAACCAGACCACTTTAGAATTTGAAACTTATCTATTTTTCCGTTTTTCAACTTATCAATAAACTTTTTATCTATACTAATTTTCCCACCGGAATTAAGAATAATGAGTCTTTTTATTGATGGTATTTTTTCTAACCCTAATAATAAAACTACTAAGCCCCCTAGAGAATGACCTACTACAGATATATCATCACCTAATTCATTTTTTAGACTTTCAATGAATATTTTTAATGATGGTATATACTTATCAAGTGAATCAGGAACTTCTCCAAGAGAACCTTGATGTCCCGGAAGATTAATTAGAACACATTTACAATCTTCTAATTTGGATGCTATTGGTTTAAGCATTTCCATATTTCCTCCTGCACCATGAATAAAAAGTATTGTTTTATTACTTTCTAAAGATCCAATAATTTCATAAAATATTCCACTGTTTTTTTCTATTTTTGTATTCATAATAGCCACTCCTTATAATTTTATATTCCTAATTAAAAATCTTTAATCAAGATAAATAATAACTGCCTACAATTTCAACTTTTTTTCTAAATTATAAAAGAAAATTATCTATTTCTTATTCCTGTATACTCTGTTGCCTTTACCCTTTTTACTCTTAATGCTATTCTCCATAGCCTCCCTAAATCTGTAACATCTAGAACTTCACTATCTCTCCAATGACATAATGCATATAATTTTATTTTTTCTAATATAGTGTTTAAACTTGGATTAAACTCTCCAAAATAGCAGGTTAAATGCTGCTGTGTAATCCCATTTAATATATTTACATATGGTTTAGGCATTGTAATAAACATATATCCGTCTTCTATAAGTAAGAATATATCTGGCAAAAACCTATTAGGAAATCCGTATGGATCCAAGTCAATAACGTCATATTTTCTCTTTTCATGTATTAATTTATGAAATAATAAATAACTATCACCTGTTTTAAGTTTTTTATCGTAGCACTCTACCTCATTAGCATTCGCATACTTCTCATATGTTTTTGTTAGATTTCCTTGTCCTGCAAAGAATTCCACTATTTTAAGGTTTCTTTTATCTTTCAATATTTTTTCTATCTGCTCTATCTTTTCTTTAGGATGGTGTACTTCATTAGCATTATGTTTTTGCTTTTCTCTAACTACATCATGCCTAATTGCTCTATATGATTTAGCCAATTCAACACCTCCAAAACTTTTTTAAGTAGAGGCATTATAATTAACAAATATTCTTTATTCAAATTGTCATTGATATAAAAAAAGCCCCTAAATAGGGGTTTTTAATTAAGAAATTTTCCAACTAGTTGTATCAAAATGGCAGGGCTTTACTTCTAAATATCTTTCTAAGACTCTCATGCAATCTTCTGTCCATTTTTCCTCTTTAATTCCATGCTTGAATTTATATATTTCTTTAGCCAAGCCTTTTTTCACCATTATAGTATTCCATAATTTAGGATGTGTATTTCTTAACATTTCCATATTGTTTCCTGAAAATTGAATCGACATGGAACATGGCCAACATCCTGTACGAGTATATTTGATGAACTCTTCTTCTCCATCTTCTTGTTTCCAATATCCCATTGAATACAGTGGAGATATCGAAACATTAAACGTTTCTATATATTTAAATATATCTTCTTCTTTAAAATGAATAATTGGGAGTGCCTTGTGGTATCCTTCAGTTTGATTATAATAAATATCTCCTGTTACATACCAACCCTCTCTCCTTCTTCTGCTTTCAACGGCAAGCAGACCTACAAATGCTAAATCTACTTTAAGTTCTTTATAGAGTTCAGCAGAGGGTTCCTCTTTTAGTTTCTCACAGCAGTAGTTGCCACAAGTCCTAATCCCTAAACTTTGAATCTTCCTATAGATCTCAGGGTGACTATCCTTCCTAATAGATTTCCCAAACATAGGAAACCCTTTTTTATCGACTATCTTGAAAAAATTGGTCTTAGGTTTTGTACGATAAATCATAAAACCTATGCTCCTTAGATATTCTTCTTGCTCCCTAATAAATGTATAATGTTCAGGAAATTCAACACCTGTATCACAAAATACTATAATAGGATATTCTGGTTTTTTATGATTCGTCTTTTCTATGTCTGATAAATTATCATATTGCTCTTTAATTTCATCAACAGTTCTTTTTACTATATCTAACATAACCATACTATCCTTTCCATAACTTACAGCAATAGCAGGTTTAGTAGATTGAAATAAAGCCTTTCTAATGATCCTCTTAGAAACCTTTATTTTATCTTCAATAGATAATTCTTGTCTTTCTATTAATTCTCTTGCTGCAAGTTTAATGGTTACATTATCCCATTCCTCATCTTGTTTATATTTCTCATTAAACCATACGGCTTTGTAGAGATTAGGTGTATCATTTATCTTATTATTTATTTTTACATTATATATAACTCTATCCCAATCCCATATATTATAAGGATTGTCATATAAAAGAATTACTTGCTTACCTTGAGATACAAACTCATTTAGCATTTCCATTGCAACATCCAAATCGTTATCATAAATATGAGTAAATTTAAAGCCATGAGTAATAAAAACAATACTATGCCCTAACTGCTTTTCTAAAGCAATTAACATGGCTAATTCTAACAATCTTTCATTACAATCATCATATCCTGAAGAAGTATCTTTATAAATTTCTATTTCTTTAGCAGCATTAACTATCAATCTAAACTTAACATTATACTTTTCACATATATTATTAATATCTTCAATATAATCTTTTATACTAATCATTGGGTATTGAGATAATACATTATAAAAGTTTTTTGAGTATTTTACTTTATCAAGGACCGGATAATCATGAGGGTAAATAGCCAAATTACTTATTAGATTTTTAAAATCCATTAATTCTTTATTTTTATTATTAATTTTTCTAAATCTTGTTTTTTCTCCTTCCCTATAGTTTAAGACTTCACCTATTTGCTCTACTCCTCTATATCTTTTTTTTCTCTCATAAAACTTTTCTTCTCCAGATTCTTTTTCGATAACTACACCAACTGAAATATATTTATCATTCGAAAAAAAACTATAGTCCCATAATTCAAAATCTCTTTCATTCTTCAATAATTTGATCATATCAACCATGTCATTTTGGCATAGAGTATCTACATGTTGTTTTAATGGCTCAAAATCAATTCCACACGCTGTTTCAGTTATCTCATAATCTTCATCTTCATAATTAGGAGTAATGATATTAATACTTGGACTTAATTTAAATCTATATTCTCCATGAATCCTTTTAAAATTCTTTAATATTAATTCTTTTATTTTAAACCTTTCAAAACACTTTTCATCAAAAAGACTTAATTGTAACATTAAAATACCTCCTTGTGATCATAAAACTTAATTCATTTTTAGATCATACAAGACGAACAACCTTATGTTCAAATGTTTAATTGATTTAACCTTAAATAAGTATTTAAAATTTCCATGTTATATTAAAGTAAACTTTGTAAATTTACATAGGAGGAATTTGAATAATGAATAATAGTGTTTTATATGATTCTACGAAGGAATGTATTGTATGTAATAATAAATTTAAATCTAAAAAAGTAAAAACTAGCAAACTTAGAGTAATAAAAAAAGATGAAGATTTTTGTCCTTATTATAGTACAGAAAACCCTTTGTTCTATGACTTTTTTGTATGTCCTAAATGTGGAACAGTGTTTACAGATAATTTTAAAGAAATTAGATCAACAGAAAAAACTCGACTCCGAGAAATATTTAGTAAAATGACAGGAGCAGAAAATCTTTTAGGCGAGAGAACTATAGAAGATTCTTTAAGACTTGGAAAATTAGCGTTGGTAGCCTCAAATATATGCCTTTTACCACCTTCTGTTAAAGCAAGTATTTGTATGAGAATAGCATGGTTCAATAGATATAAGAAAAACACAGAAGAAATGAAGTATCTACAAATAGCACTTCAACAGTATGAGGAAGCCTATAGTACCGGAGATAATAATCTAACTGAATCCAATTTGATTTATATGATTGGAGAGTTAAATTGGCGATTAGGAAACATTGAGCAGACGAGGAAATGGTTTAGCAAACTGCTTCCCCTTGGTAATTCTGATCCAATTGTAAAGAAAGGTAAAGAACGATGGCTTGATATTAAAGAAAATATATCTTAAAAGAATAACTAAGATTCAAAGGAGGCTATTATATGAACAACTGTAAACACAAGGAATTATTTGTTGTCGCTTACAACAATACTATCAGTCATACACCACAATTTAGAGCAAGATGTATGAAATGTAAAGAAACTGTATTTGATACAGTAAATACAGAATATGAAGAAGGAATCAATAAAGTAAATCAATTCATAGAACGAAATAAAGATAATATTGAAATTATTGCTGATGCTGCCTGTTTGGATTTATGTAAAAAATTTGATATTAAGCCTTGTCAATTTAATAAATAAAAACCTGCTATAAGCAGGTTTTTATTTATTAATAGTGAATATTTTTTATCATGTTTTTGTTAATTTTGAAAATAGTACCTTGTATAGTATCAACTTATTTATTGAATGTGTATAAGTTTTTAAGTGATAACTTATATGCATCTTCATCATATTCATCATTAAAGAAGAATAAATAGTCGCTCCAACTATAGTAGTTTGTAAGCAATATTTCGTTATTAGGAATCTCCAATACAAATAATACTTGTCCTTTCCCACTTGGTCCTTTACCGTAATACATACTCCAATCTGGATTTCTTTCTGGAATCATGCCCTCTATTCTATAATAGCACTAAATAGGCAATGTATCGAATTTGGTTCTAAATTTATCATTCATTATATTCTTCATTAGTATATAGTTTTTATATAATAATTTTTTTGATAAAATATCATTGGATGCTTCGTAATAACCTTGTTTATTAATTATATCTAAAACCTCTTGGCTTTGTATAGTAACAACTTCCATTAAGTTCATCCCAAACATCTATATTTTTCTATATATAAAGTAAAGTCCACCATTATCCATTGGAATTATATAACCAGACTTTTCTAATATTGCTCTCATTTCTTCTTCAGTATATATTTTATTATTATTTACATTTTCCTCACTACTATCGGAATACATATAATCAAACAGACTCTCTATATCTCTTTCCCTAAAAATATCACCATGGTCATAACTTAACTTATCAATATCAGATACAGTTAGATGATCTAAAATTTTTAAAAACTCATTTTCAGTCATATCAAGTTCTGTGATAAGATTTTTAATATTTTCTGTTAAACCAGTGAAATCCTTCGTGCGATTAATTTTTCCTGTTTGTTTTATAATTTTATCATAATAATAACTATCTTTAGCCATTGCCATATCTATTAAATAAAAATCATTTCCTATTTTCATAAGGTCGATAGACCATTGGCCATTTAAATCTACATTTTTCATTTTTTCCTCTACTTCTTTTACAACAAAATCCTTGCAATCCTCAAACTCCTTTTCAATCACAGGGATAGTATCTCTGAAATTTTTAAATTCTTCAACTTTCTTCTCTGAAATTGCATATTCTCCCAGTGAATCAATCATTGTTTTCCTATCCCAATAATTGAAAACACCCATAACTTCATCCTTATCAAAATCATAGAATACTCTAAATTCAGTATTTAAAGGCATACCATCATATATTGTTTTTATATGTGGATCTGATTTTATAAATTCTCTAACCACCAATTCATTTGTATTGTTAGCACCCACTAGTATACCTGAATAGAAGATCTGTAAGAACTGATATCCTATCCTATTAATATCCGTCAACTTACAATTTTTAAAAGTAAATTTATCACTAAAAGTACCTGTTTTTAAAAACAAGGTTCTTTCAGTATTGAAGTTATTTTTCTTTAATTCAGATATAATAAAATCATTAAATCTATCAATCATCTCATCCGAATAATTATCGCTTGTAAGCCATTTGAATAGTTCAAAATTTATTGGAATAATATGAGTTTCTGGAACTTTAAATCCACAATCTTTAATCATACTAAACCAATAAGATAGATTATTTTTGTTTTTAGAATTTTTCTCATATCTTTCCTTATTTAATTTTTCTAAATCTATTTTTGGCACCTTAATAGTCATTCTTTTCATTTCATTACCTCCGATTTATTTATTATATTCCTCAAGTTTTTTTATTATCTTTTCAGGATCTTCTTCATTACATTTTGTGATAATGGCACAAATAACGTCTTGATGATTTATATTGTTTTGAATAATCCCACGAAGCACACTAACTGGAATCATAGATTTTTCTTCTGTCCCATAAAGTTCTACTTTTTTATAAAAATTATTTTCAGGTCTGTAGTACTTATTTAGAGCAGGGGTATCTGTAACATCACAATGCATATTATAAGGAACTTTTAATTCTTGTAAGCCCTTTTCAATGTCTACTACTCTGCCTTTATAAATAATACCCACAACAATATCTTTATGTTTTTCTATTTCATCTACAGTGTTTCTAAGTAATTTTTCAACCTCTCCATTAAAATACCTTGCAGGAATTTTTACGTCTGCATAAAAATAGTCCATAATAGTACCTCCTTATAAAAAATATATTATTTATAACTATTTTATCTTTGTTTTTTCAAGTAAATTTGGTATATACATCTAAAAAACACAATGAACCTCTAAAAGAGGTCTACACAACATCCTTATCCCATATATTGTACTCACAAGGAACAAGTTCAAACTCAATGTTTTTATCTATACCTTTTATAATTTTTGTGGCCATATCTTTAGCAGAGTTTTTTCTGGCTAGAGATTCGCCTAAAACGACTGTATTTATTTTATTCTTTAAAATAAATTTGTTTATTTCTTCTATCGTATTCTCGGAAACTACAATATTCATAGTTGCACTATACTTCTTCGATATAGAAAATAAATGATCTATTGATTCTCCATCGCATTGTCTTAATAGTTTTCTAGTTATATGAATGACATGGAGTTCTCCAGTCTCCTTTAATAGTTCGTATCCTTTTTTAATAAGTCTTTCACATGATGCTTGTTTGGTAACACATACTAATATTTTTTGTTTATTCATTTAAAACACCTCTTTGCCATGATTAAAATTGCACTAATATATTAGTGATATAATAGTGACAATTTCAAGCATTATAAACACTTATTTAACATAACATAAGCCCTGCTTTTAGCAGGGCTTAATCTGTAATTTGCTTAAAACTATATTAGTTTATCATACTGCCTTCTTTTCAAATTCTTCTTTTACTAAATAGTATTTACTTTGTTTAATTTCAATGAATCCTATTGGAGTGTCATCTTTCTTTAAATAATCACTTTCAACTTTTAAATAAAATATATCATTACAAATGAAAGATTCCCATCTACACCCTCTAAATCCTAATGAATCAAAATAATCTCCGATTCTTGGTCTCCATAAGTTAACTACAATTTGATTATCCACACATTTTTGTGCAAACTCCTTTGCAATATTTGAACCTTTTTTAAAACCACATAATCCATGATGCTTATTCGGTTTTTTAAGTACTTTTCCAAAGTTTTCAATATCATTTTGAGTAGGTTTTATACTTAAAGTAATATCTGATTTGCAATTTTCCTTGAAGGGAACATTAAAAGAACCATTACCACCAACAATGAATTTATTGCTTTCAATGCCTTTTTCATTTAGAAATTCATCAACAAATTTCCTTTGCTCTAATGCTAACAATCTATATTTTTCATAGTCTCTTACAAAATCACTCTCTTTTGTTGCTATAAAACATCTCTCCATCTCAATCTCTCCTTATTTATTTTGATATTATGCATTTTATTTTAATATTTCATATTCTTCCTTTGATATTTCTGTCACATTTTCAACTGATATATTTAAAATTGTTGCAATACGTTGTTCTGCTGCATTGCCTACACCTTCTCTGCCTTCGCCTTCTATAGTTACACCTGCTATTTCTACACCTTTAATTTTCCCATTTTCATTAATCTTAAAGTAATTTGGCATAATAGCCCTCCTTCGGATAATCACGAATTATAAACTTCCATTGCTTAAAACACTTTCAACAATTTTGTCAGATTCATCTTTAGAGTACAAGTCATGTAATTTAGAATACAGTTCAATCGCCTTTCTACAGTTTTCCTTACTGAAGAATAGTGACTTTCTATTAACATATACACCATGTCCGAATTCCTCTGAATATACATATATACTGTCTTGTGAACTTTCCTTAACATTAATTTCAGAGGTCTCTTGTCGCTTTTTAACTATACATTTTATAGGTTCTTTTTCTTCCCAGAACCGTATTGGCATATTATAAACAACATCTTCTTCGTTAAATATAATCATTTATATTACCTCATTCATTATTTTTTATTTACGTAACATCCTTCAAATTGCGTTATATACTTGTAATGTACATCAATTTTCTTTTGGCATAACCCTCTTTAACCATATTTCTACTGTTTCTATACTATCTTTCGTACTTGGTGTTAAGGGTTCTCCTGCCTTATATTTCCTAAAAATACTTAATATCAAATTACCGCATTCTTTAGGCAGTTCTATTTTTTCATTCATAGTTTCACTCCTCCGTATAAATCTTGAATTGCGTGTCTAATTATTGTTTCATTAATTTTAATAATTCTTTTGTTGGATAATAAAACCTATGACATTCATATGATAATTTACCATATGGATGAAATTTAACATTAACAAAGGAGTCCCATTGTGATTGCATTGTTACTGCATTTAAAAATTCTAACAATATTTTATCTTGACATTTTTCACCTTCAATATTCTTTTGTATTTCAATTTCTTTTTTTATTCTCTCTTTAACATTCATTTTCACTACCTCCAATAAAAGTTATGTTTGGTTCTCCTTATAATCAAAGTGCATTTTAATTTGAAATGTGTCATTAATCTTTTATTGTATTTAAACATTTTTTACAAGTGATGCACCTCTTATCATTACTTATTTGATGTTCTTTTGTCTGTATGCCACATCTCGTAATGTTTTTATATTCTTCTGGTGGTACATTAAAATTTAAATGATGTAAAGTGTCTAGCATGTGAACTTTATAATTTACTTTCCTCATTATAAATCGTCCTCTCTTACTTATAATTTTAAAATCAGCATTTCAATCATACCTAGTCATAATTCTTGAATTGCGACTTATTAATATATCAATTTATACTAATTCTTTACACTTTCCATTAAAACATTTATTAAATTTTCTAGTTCCTCATAGGAACTATCTTCTAATTCTTGCATATATTTATTTCTTTGTTCTTCACTTAAATCTTTTGCATGGTCTATTGCGTTTTTTAATATTGATTTATACATTTCCTTAGTTAAATCTTTTTCGTATTCCACTTTTCTTTTATCGTAGTTAACCCTAAATTCATCTGATGTATCGGCATCAGTAACTACAAACCATTTACCCTCTCTAAATCCTTTTTCAATAACCTCGAAAGAACACAGTTCAGAATTTCTTAAATTATCAGATCTAATATATTGTCCTATTTCACCTTTTCTATTTTTACCAAAAGTTATTTCGTGTTTACTTCCATTTATATCAACTACAAAAGTTTCTTTTAATAAATAGGATATTACATAATCAACATCTACCGACTTCAACTCTTTGTAATACCATATCGGATTGTCATTGTTTTCTATGAATTTATTATTTAATGTCTTATCAGTATTCATTTAATTATTCCTTTCATTTGTCATATCTTCATATCACATTAATTTTAAATTACGCACATTCTATTGACACCTATTCCAATGCTTTCTTTGTGTTTCCCATAAATATTTAACCTGATTATCAGTTGGGTGTTTACAGAGCAAAGTTAGGTAACTGTAACGATTTTCTGACTTTCTTATAGGAATACTTACAAGCCACATAGTGTTAAATGGTTCAATATCAATATCAATGCCACTTCATCCTTCTAAATACACAATTTCTTCAAACTACGTTATAATTTTAAAGTACGTCTTAAACTGACCTTTTAATTCCTTTATATAAGATTTCAAATATTTCATCCGTTAACTTGTCTAATTCTGCCATTCTAGCCATTTCCCTTAATTGATTTAAAGACAATTTTTTACCATCACCACGCCAATGAAATAATTTAAAAAACTTATCTAGCAGTTCTGCTTTTTCTTTTTCATCCAGAATTGCTTGTTCGGAAGGGTATATTATCCAAGCAGAATTACAATCTTGGTTAACATTTTTAAGAGTCTTGATATCAAATTTTTCATCACCGATATAAAAATATTTTCTACCTATCTTAGTTACTTCGCCTTCCTTAATTCTATATCCTCGAATATTTCCAGTAGGCTTCAACCATACCTTTAGACCAATTTTTATTTCCAATTCGACTCCTCCTTATTTCACCGAATCATCATAATGTATAATTACTACCTAATATTCTAATTGAATAATTATTAGTTTATATAGGAGCACTTTGTTGTTTTTATACAAAGCACTCCTGTTATTTTGTATAATTATTTGTTATCTAGTAGTGCTTTAAAATCTTCTAAAGTCATAGGATCTTCGTTTTTCAATGAGCATATTAGCAAATGTACTGCATAAGCATTATAATCTCCGTTTGTTGTAGGTCTTGTCATATTGACTCTCCTTCCGATATCGTTTAATTCTTGGATTGTGAACTATCGTAAATTCATTTGTTTGCTCATAAATTCCCCATACATATTCCTCATACTATCCCAATCAATACAACCCATTTCCTTTACTACCCATAATGCTCCCCACAGCATAGCCGATTTTATTTCAATAGGTTTCTCTTTCCCATTTTTGTTATAAAGCCAATCTTCCAATGTAAAGTATGCACTCATAGGACGTTCTTTTGTTTCATACTGCTCTATAACTTGTTTCAAAGCATCTTTTTCATATGAAAGAACTTCTATTTCACCTTTTTCAATTTTTTCAAGTAACTTTTCCAATGATGGCAATACTTCTCTTTTATCTAATCTTCCCATTAAAAATTCCTCCTTAAATTTACTTCGCATTTTCTTCATATGGCTTTATATTCTTGGGATGCAAAATTTAATCCGGTCGACAACAATCGCAATAATTACCGTATTCAGATTCTTCCCATTCTTTATCGTTATGTGGTTCTGAATCACAATCTATTGTAGTTCCGCCCTCATAACTATCATAAATATCCCCACATTCACGACATCTTTCAAATCTATCATCAAGCATACCAAAATGTTCTTGTAAGCAATAGATAACGTGCCAAGCGTAGTCAGCAGTTAAATCTGGCTTATCATCATCATTTATGCTATTCGGATGATATTTGCCTTGTAAGAAATCATACAACTGTTGCACATAGCCTTCCTCACCTAATTCTTTAATTAACTTTAATTGAAGTGAGTTTTCTCTACCGTTATTATCTTGAATAGTTGTTTCTCTTCTCATCTAAGTTCCTCCTTGATTTAAATTCGTAATATTTTTACCTTGTAACACAACTATTAAATTTTTCTATCCGACAATCTAACTTCTCCAATATCATCAAGTTTTACAAATCTACTTAAAGCCTGTACTGCTTTACCATCTTCTCTTATTTCAGATATTAATCTATTGATTTCGATTATTTTTTCCTCGTTTGTCATATTCTCCACCCTTTCTATATACTTGAAATATGAATTAATATTTTAAAATTCTTTCTAATCTAACATCTTTAATTTTTAAATTAATTTGTTACTATATTCTTTCTTAATACCTGTACAGGATTTAACGCTCTACCATCTTTTCTAAACTTTTCGTCTAAAAATCTAACCATTATCAATTCAGCATCTTTACTTGGTTGCCAAGCAATTTCAGCAGGTCTTAATATTGAAGTACAAGTTCCGTCTCCATTACATTTATAGTCTTTTACAAAAATTTCATCCCCTTTATTCACTATAATTCCTCCCGATTCTAATAACCTGTTAGGTCGTATTTTTTCATATATGACGCCACATTCAATTGTAGTTGATAATAGACTGTTACTATTTTTTATATTTTTTTGAGAAAGAAGGAGTTGATTTTTACTTTATCTTCCCAAAATTCTTTAGAACACTTAGGATTTAAACAATAGAATCTATACTGAAAGTCTCCTTCATAATGCATTTCTTCCAATTCCATATTTGCCTCGCTATTACAATATATACACTTTTGATCAGTTTCCATTTTTTCTCCTCATTTCAATAAATATCAATATTTTCAGTATGTTTACCTCTTAAACAAAACCTATTTTCTATATTAAATCAACGATTTTAATGAGATAAATCATTACTCACTATTTTGATAACTCATTTTCCAAGTCTTTTATAAGTTTTAAAGCATAAGACTTGACACTTTGATTTGTATTGTTTTTCTTTGTCACTAATGTACCACAATCTATTTTTGATATAATTCCTTCTAAATTTCCAATAATCTTACCTATTTTCATTAAATCCATTGTCTTATCCCTTCCCTTTATCCTATCTTTTACTTTAAGGCTACATATTTTGAATTAAGCCACTATTTCAAACTCCATGTCCATAAAGCCTCTAACTCTGTAATAATCTAAATTGTGTCTAAATAAACTTTTCCCTTTATCAATCAAGGTTAATGTGTCTAATTCATCCCCACCTTGAAACTTAATGGGTTCTTTAAATTTCAAAATCATTCCACATTTTAAATCTTTTTTTCTTCTTGCTATATTTTTCTTCTTCTCATGTGTTTCATAATTTTTTTGTCTCCACCCAATTGCGTATTTATCAGTAGTTGATGTTAATTTATCTAATATTTTCTTTGGACAATTATAAGCACATGGCCCCGCATTTTCGCTCATTTCCTTATAATGAAACATTCCTCCTTCAAATGAAGTTAAAACTACCATTGCATATGTTTCATTAATATTTTTATTTAGATCAGTAAAATGACAAGCAAGATACACTTCTTTACCATATTTGCCAACATCTACGATCTCTAATTTTCTACCATCTTTTTCAAACTCAAATTGTCTTTTAAAAAATTTCTCCATTCCTTTTAAGTTATTTTCTGGCCTTTCATATACTCCTGTCCAACCCATTTTAATTTCCTCCTCTAATGATCTCCTCTGTATTTTCAACATAACACCTTTTTTCACTAAAATTTCAGATTCCTTCAATTAATTATTAAACACCACTGAAATTGTAATTGGAGTATATCTAAACACCAAACAAAACTTCAAGAAATAATAATAAAAAAATGGTAGATATCCTACCATTTCTGTATTAATTATTTACTTATCCACGTAGCACCCATCACAGTACCATGATTATCATTTATATATCCGCCTGTAAAATCATAATCTCCATCAATATAAATCTTTACTTGTGTACCATTAGTCTCATTAACTTATTTTATAATAGAGTTTGATTAAAAGATGTAAAAATTTACTTTTTAAAAGACAATATTTTTCAACTTTTCTAAAACTGCAAAAAGATTACTTTTAAAACATAATGTTTTTTCACTTTATTAAAGCAATCCAACTTTATTTAAAACCGACACATATTCTCACCCCCAATTGCTAAAATCATCTCCAGTTCAAGAAAACTAATAAGATTTAAAAGTAGAAAATAAGTACAGGTTGTTTTTGTCGCATAAAATTCTTTAAATTAATAGTACTATCAACACACATATAGGCATTACTAAGTTACATATTATATAAAAACAAAGACTACTATATTGTAGTCTTTTATCTTCATCAATCTATAAATTTGTTATTTCTTCCATTACAAGCCTAAAAGCATCCTCATAATGGTCTGCTAAATCCTTATCGTAGTCTCTTTTCCCTATAACTTCAAAATATTTTTTTAGTTCGCTATTCTCTAAAACTTTTAAGAATATCTTTTTTCTAATACTAATATCTACCTCATATATTCCTTTTTCCTCATTAGCATAAAACCCATCTTCATCTAAATCCTTTTTTGTGATAATTGCATATATACAGTCCCATAAGCAGTTAGAAATTACTTCTTTTCTATAAACAATTTCACCTTTAATTTCATTACGAATATCGTCTATATACGCTTAGATATTTTTAATGTGACAATTATCTGTTTCTTCTTGCAAGTAAGTCATACCCTTATCTGACAATTTATTCATTGTATCTTCAAACAGTTTTAAATTCTCTAAAGCCATTTCTAAAGTTTTAATATCCTTATTAGTTAATTGCAATTTAAATACCTCCCTAAAATAATTTTAATTAATATAATCGTGCTGCCATGTTATCTTTTTTATTTTTTATTTTTCAAGTATCTATACCTTTAATATGTATATTTTTATATGTTATGTTAAAGAAAAAAGTTCAAAGGAGGAGTCCCATGAAACACAGATTTTAAGTTCCTAATGTAAATTATCTATATCACAACAAAATAAGGAGTGGATTATATGAAAAAAGAAATGAATGATATAATAGATGTTTTTGTACCAAACCCTACAGAGAATGGACTTTTAATTATGATTAAAGAAGATCTTAAAACTTATAAATATATTGGAAAAAATAATTCCATCACACTCCGATTTAAACCATTACCAATGAATAAAGGACATAAAACTTTAAATGAACTAACTCTGTTTAAGAGTGATAAAGATAATATTATTGATTTGATTAATGAATATAGACAGAAGGGAATCAATGCGAGAATATTATCAGTTTTTAGATATGAAGGAGAAACTTGCATAGATTATGATTATACAGATGATTACATTGACTTAGGCATGATTACAAAATTAAATTAAAAAACATAATTTAGTAGAAGTTATTAAACAACACAGATACTTAAATTAAAAGCATTACAATAAATTTTAAAAATAATTTCTAAAATAACTCAAGAAAATCAAAATCATATGTTATGTTAAAAATACTTAAAACAAGAGTTTAAATACAAGGAGTGATATTCATGACGGTGAATTTAGAAAAAAGAGGCGTTTCCTTAGTTAAGGATGCAACAAGAGGTGTTACCCTTCAAAAAAATCAAGCAATAGACTTGACAGAGTTAGGGGTATTAGGTGCTATGGGTGCCATGGCTACTCTAAATGCAATTAATTCAAGAGGTACTATTCCAAACGGCATCAATGGAATTCATGTTGGGCTTGGTTGGGACGTTCATAGAGGAGTGCAAGCGGATTTAGATGCTTTCATTATAGCACTAGATAAAGATGATAAAAAAATTGATAGATTGTATTACGGTTCAAGTAAAAACTCAAAAGGTTTTTTAACTTCTAAGGATGGTGGTCTGCTTCATACAGGGGATAACTTAACTGGTGAAGGTGATGGAGATGACGAGGTTATGTATATTCTATTTGATAAACTTAATCATCACATTGAAAGAATTGTTGTTGGAGTAAATATTTACTCTGCAAGATTACCATTCTCCAAAGTTGAAAATGCATTTTGTAGAATTCTTGACGGACGAAACGGTGATTTAATTGCTAGGTATGATCTATCTAACAATCTAGGTGATACTTATACAGTAAATATTGGAGAATTTATCAAGCAACCTAATGGCAATTGGGTATTCGCTGCTATAGGTGAACCTACAAAGGATAAAAGTATTGGAGAATTTGAAAAAAATCTAATTAATGGTGTCTCAAATCTATCACATACATCTGCTCCTGCTCCACAAGGGCAAGTAAAACCTAGAAAAAAAATCTTTGGTTTATTCTAAAATAAATTTATGTATTTTTAAAGATATTTTAAAACTACACTTGACAAGCATATGTTTTGTATATATAATAAACATCTCTCTAATGAGATAATACAAAAATTAAACATTGGTTGATACTTGGTGTAAATTCTGATTATTAGACTTCTTAAAAAATGGTGTACTTTAAGTACAAATATGTTGAACAAATGTTATTTAACATTTTATATTACACTTACATTCAACCAAAGTACTTAAAAATGCAAAAACACTTATTGTAACTTCAGATTATCAATCAAAACAATATCTTATAAAAAGTGATACTACATTAATAGCGTGAATTTTAAAAAGAAAATTCTTTTAAAACAAATTCTTACAATTACAGTTTTTGCAAATACAATTCAAGAGAGCATGTAAGAAACTTTATGCGATTTCCGATTATCTAAATAATTATCAAGTTATATAAATTATTTTTATGATTATTTATATCATACAGATGAATTGGGTTAGAATCCTATACACAAATGAAAGATTCTAAATTAAAGGTAAATTTATCGCATATACTCCTCTATCATGCTTTCTTTTTAATTTGTATTTGTAAAGATTGCAGAAATACTGCAATCTTTTTAAATGCAGATTTTACTATACATCAACTACAGATAAACCCTTCAATCAATACAAATCTACTTTCATAATTAATAATTCATATTAAATTCTAATTTCACAAGATAAAATTAAATAATTCAATATAGATAAATATTTTTAATTCTTACTTATTAAATTTACATAATAAATTTATGATTTTTCTGATCCTATTTTATTATAACTATAATCTAAAGGAGGATGTTCATTATGAAAAATATTCAAAGTTTACTATATTTAACTCCAAAGGCTACTTATTACAATACAAAAGAAGAAGTTATCAGTGAAGGGCTAAACCTACATAATGATTTGTTTGCAAAAGATAGAGAACTTTATACTTATCTTTTATACTTTAGAAACTCGACTTATTACGCTAGGAGTTTAATGGTTGACAGATTACTTTCTAATTCCCTAAATAAAGACGAGAATAAAGACATACTGGCTATGGATCCTATTCGATTAGAAATTGAGGATAAATTAATTCTTCATACTCTATTTAATATAAACATTACTCATGCTCTTAAACTATTACTTAGGTTAAAAGATCAAAGAGTGAACAACAAAAGAACCTCAAATGTAATTTTAGGGTTTCTTTTCAAAAGAGGAAACCTTGATTTTATTGCCATAAAATATAGAAACAAGATCAAGGATCTTCTAGTTCATGCTCTTGGTTTATCTACGGTAAATGCTATCCTAGATAAAACTCCAAAAGGAATGAATAAGTACAATAAATTTATTAGAGTTTATGGTAACCCATATGACCTAGAAGTTGTCGAATTTGTCTTTGGCAAAGAAAAAGAATACAAAAGCAAGTACCTTAATGAGTATATTAAGGTAAAAAAGGCTTTCGAAACTAAACAGTATTTTGACCTTACTCAAATGTCTACTTGCCTTCCGTATGAAGTTTTATTAGGTTTTAATAATTTCTATAAAAGAAATATACCTATTACTTCATTAATTAGTAATGGTAATCTTTCAGAAAAACAAAAAATTCAATTACAAAACACCGTAAAAAGGCATAGTAACAACACTATTGAACTAAAGATTGATCTAACTAAATACTCAATTCTTGAACTATATAAATATATGTATAGCAAAGAGGATATTTCAGAAAAAGAAATTTTAGATTGTTTAGAGATTATTAATAAGAAGGCTCAAGAGTTAAAAGAAAGAGTTAAACAGGATTTTATTGTAGATCTTGAAAAAACTGCAATTATTCTTGATTGCTCTCACTCTAATTTTGGATCTGATGAAAGCAAACTTCATCCTCTATACAAAAACCTCACTCTTGCAAAAGTATTAGGTGTAGAAGATAAACTAATTCTTATTGGCGGACAAAGAGATTCTTTGGGGAGAATTATTCCATGTGGAGACACTAATCTTTCTAAAGGACTCCTTGAGGCTGCAAAAAAAGGAGTTTCTGAAGTATTAGTACTGTCTGATGGATTTGAGAATGTAGGCAACTTTGATAGTGTCTATAATCAACTTAAAAAAATCGGATACAACATGAATGTTGTTCACTTTAATCCTGTTTTTTCTCCTAAGAACTTTTCATTTAAAACTCTTAGTGATGACATTGCTACTGTACCTTATTTAGATGAAAAGGACATTGAGAATCTTATACTTTATTATTTGATGAATACTAATACAAAGAAATTTAAAGAAATTATGAGGGAAAGAATTGTGAAAGAACTTATTTCTTAATATATCCCCTCTTAACAAAAGAGGGGTTACATACTTACTATAAAGGAGGAATCTGTATGCTGAAACAAGTTTTAGATTTTAAAATAGGAACAAAACAAACTTCTGGTGTAATGAGTGTATACCCTTTAATTAGCGAAGATAGAACAGATGCTCTAGCATCTTTTGAAGATATTAAATTTAACGGCACTACTAGTTATGGAACTATGGTATTTAGTAATAATTCAGAAAAACCTTTTATTATTCCAACTGGATACTCTATCATCACTAAACAATTAGCACAAGATCATGCTCTCCCATTTGCTACATTGATTAAAGGAAATGATAATCATAGAGACATTAATACTGCTTGCTGTATTCAACAAACTCAATGTGGATTTATAGATGGAGACAAACTAAAAGAAAACTTCTCTATACTTCCTTTATTTATTAGAAAAGGACATTTCGATAAGTATTTCAGAGTAAACAACAGCCAACTAAACATGAATAACTTTGATGACTTCAGTAGGCTTTGGACTATTATTTCAAGTTTTCAGAAAGGACTGGTTAAAGAATCCTATGGAAACATAGTATTATTCTTTAATAAATTCATGGATAAACTTACACAATTCAATGCTGAATTTGAGGTTGTTGAAGGGCAAATAGGTGCTGTTGTTATGCTAAATGACAAAATAGTGGGTATAGAAGTTGCACCAACTCATGAATACTGGAAAAAAATATGGAATAGTTTAATTCGTGATTGCTATGGTTCAGAGGTGATTAGACTTACAATGAATAACATTGTTAAAGAGTTTGAAAAATCGAGAGAATTAAAACTTGATTTAGAAAATTGTTTAACCATTAAAGACATTGAAAAGGCTATTCAAAATCATGAGAATCAAAACAAAGACTCTTTGATGAAGTCGCTTGAGAAAGTACTATTTAGCCAATTTGTTTACTTATCACAAAAAAATAGATTTGTTGTCGCAAATAGTGATGATAATGTTTCTTACGCTGCGTTTAAGGCAAGCGATAAAAGGGCCTATGGAGAGGCCTATGTTGATAAAGATGGTAAATTATTATATTTATCAATGTTAATGTAATATAAATAGGTAGGTGTCCTTATCCTACCTATTTCATATATTCTAACCTATTTATTTAATAAAACAAACTTTACTTCATAAGAAAAAAACTCCTGTTGAGTTATCATGTCTAAAATCTCTCTAAATTGAAATTTGTCTATATCTTTATATATACTTAGAATACTTGCATCTTCATTATAGGACGCTATCTTATCATCTTTTTCATAAAAGAATTCAAACAGTGCTTCAGGATTTCCCGGAATAATCATATTTATTTCTTTTTTATCTATTTTTTCCATAGACGACAGCAGCAATCCCATTAAATCTTCTCCTGTTTCTTCTATTTTATATATTGTTTCAAGTGCATCTTTTAATGTAAGCAATTCTCCCATCTTTAGCCCCCTCTTTATATCTCTTTGATTATTTTAATATAATAATATTATAGCATATAAAAACCTTCATTAAAGATAAAACATTTATCTAACAAAAAAGAGTAGACACATCAGTTCATCTACTCTTTATACTTTAAATATTATTAATGATTATTCATTTTTGCATTTGATCCTATTTTTTTTATATTTAAAACTGATAATTCATAAGCAATTTTTTCTTTTTCACAAGTTTTAAGTTTTTTAGTATACTTCCTACTCTGAAAACGTCCTTCTATAATTATTTCATCCCCAACTCCTAGTTCTTTACTTTCAACTGCTCTACTTCCCCATGCAATTGTATTTATATAATCACTTTTTTTAGAATTCTGTCTATTTGCTGCTATAACCATGTCTGTAATTACCCTATTTTTAGGCGTACTTCTAAAAATAGGCTTTTTACATACGAAACCACGAATATGAACTGTGTTATTAAATTCAAAATTAGATGTTAAGATGCTATTGATTTGTTCTACGAATATATAAACATTAACACTCGAATCTGCGTTATGGCTTCGTAGCCTCCCTATCAACTCAACAACATCTCCTACACCATACGCTTTATCCCCTATTGTATTTTCTGAAATAATTACAGGCAATATATCTTCATATCCACTTTTTCTCTTTACTCCTAACTTAAATGAATAAAAATCAATTCCATATGCGGTATGACTAAATTTTAGACCTTCTTTAATAATACCCTTTATACTAATTGAATTATCTACTTTGTCTTTAGAAAACTCCATAACTTCACCCCCAGTTTTATTGTACGTTTAACATAACACATGTCTAAAAAACCAATTTGCATGGATAAAAACTTGAGATATGTTCCTATGTTATATTAAAACTGATATAAACTTTAGGTTTTTATTGACTTATGGAGGTGTTGAAATTGGAATTAGAAAAGTTAGGTATACCTACTCAAAAGGTTAATCAATTAATAAAGACAGGTATCTATGATGTAGCAGATTTAGTAAAATATTTACCCCGTAAATATTATGACTTTACTAAAACAATACCGATTATAGAGGCTAAAAAATATGATGGTGAACACATTGCAGTCATAGGGAATGTTATGGATATTAAGGAAACTAAATTAGATAATAAAAGAACAATCATTAATATCAGAATAACAGATCATACAAAATGGAGAATGAATATTACATTTTTTAATCAATCATATATAAAGAATATTATAAAAAAAGATAATCAGTATATTTTCTGCGGTAAAGTTAAGTATTCAGAGGAATATAACAATGTAACTATGTCTCCTTTATTTTTTAGTAAAGATATTCATAAATTTAAAAAGATTGTTCCAGTTTATAAGAAAATAAACAGAATGGATGATACTTATTTAAGTGATACAATAGACAAGGCTTTGCGATTAGTAAGCACAGATGATTATTTAGAAGATAATATAAGAAAGGAATTTGGATTAGTTGAAGAATATGATGCCTTTAGACTGTTTCATAAACCAAAAACTCTAGGCGATGTTGAGAAGGCTAGAGAAAGGTTTGCTTTTGATGACTTATTTATCTTTAATTTTCAACTAAAAAATAGAAATAGAAGTAAAAATAATTCATCTAGTTTTAAAATAAATGGCACTCCTTCTCTAAAACCATTTTATGAATCATTACCATTCGA
This sequence comes from Alkaliphilus sp. B6464, assembly GCF_018141165.1. NCBI lineage: Bacteria > Bacillati > Bacillota > Clostridia > Peptostreptococcales > Natronincolaceae > Alkaliphilus > Alkaliphilus sp. B6464. The sequence continues at coordinate 6,479 of NZ_CP058558.1, read as the reverse complement.
TCTAACACCTGATCAAAAAACGGTGTTTAAAGATATTTATGGAGAAATGAAACAAGGCATCCGTCAAAACTGTTTAGTACAAGGAGATGTTGGTACTGGTAAAACTATTATAGCATTAATGCTTATGCTTGTTATGGCTGACAACGGATACCAGTCCTGTTTAATGGCCCCGAGGGAATCTTTAGCACTTCAACATTATTATGACTTGAAAGAAAAAATGAAAGACTTTCCTTATAATGTGGTGTTTCTATCTGGAAATACAAAGAAAAGTGAGAAGAAAAAAATTTTAAAGCAAATTGAATTAGGTGAGGCACATTTTATTGTTGGTACTCATGCAGTATTCTCAAAGGATGTCGTCTATAATAATCTTGCCCTTACTATTGCAGATGAACAGCATTTGTTTGGTGTAGAACAAAGGAATGACTTAAATAAAAAGTCTAATGAAAATCCTCATGCTATTGTAATGTCAGCAACTCCTATTCCAAGAACAATGGCCATGGCTCTTTACGGTGATTCTATAAAAGTTCAAACTATTAAAACTAAGCCTCAAGGAAGAAAAGATATTATAACAAAGGTTATTCATAAAGATAATGAAATTTATAATCTTATTAAAGATGAAATCATTAAAGGCAGACAGGCTTATGTTGTTTGTCCTCTTATTGAAGATTCAGAATCAGAAAAAATGAAAGAAGTTGAATCTGTTGAATCTGCCTATGCAAACATAGTAAAGTATTTCAAAAATGATAGAAATATTAAAATTTCAATGATTACTGGAGATACAAAGCCAGATGAATTTAATGAAGAATTGAGAAAATTTTACAATAATGAAACTCAAATCCTTGTCAGTACCACAATTATTGAGGTTGGTATAAATGTGCCTAATTCAACTGTAATTGCTATAAAAAATGCAGAGAGATTTGGACTAGCACAACTTCATCAATTAAGAGGTCGTGTTGGTCGTGGCAGCCATCAAAGTTACTGTATACTTCAAACTCCAAATGAGGATAAGAAGTGTAGTATCATGTGTTCAACAACAGATGGATTTGAAATTGCAAGACACGATCTTGAGTTTAGAGGTCCCGGTGATTTCTTAGGCACAAAACAGAGTGGAGAAAATAAATATATTGCTCTAATGTTGGCTTATGAAGAACTTTATAAAAAAATTAATAACCTGACTACTAGAATCTATGCAGATCCTAACTGGTATGAGGAATATTCGTTTATAAACGATTTTGAATTAAGATAATGACAAAAAAGATTCATAAATATTTTTTAAGTTTTATGTAAATTCCATGATAAAATAAACTTGATTTATTATTAATCTTATTATATAAGATAATGGTAAATTATATTTGGTTCAATAAATTTACTACTTATATATCAAGGAGGAATTTAATTATGGCGAAATATCACAATGGAAACGCATGTTATGAAATGAAGGTTGATAAAATTAAAAAAATATTTCATCTAAAGGCTTCAGGTTTTTTTGCTGAAGAAGATGGGCAGTCTTATTTAAAAGACTATGATCAATTGGTTAAAACTTTTCCTACTAAGGACTATGTTTTAGTCATTGATGGCACTGATTTAAAACCATCCAGTCCTAAAGTAGCAGAAATGTTGGGTACTCTATTAGAACGATATATTAAAATCCCTTTTAAAACGAGATTCTTAATTACTCAAGGAAATGCTGTAACTGTATCTCAATTCAGAAGGCTAGGTGGACAAATTCCCGGTTGGACTGAAGGAGTACAATATGCAAAGGACTTAAATGAGGTAATAATGAAAATATCATAGTAAAAATCCCACATTTTAAAATGTGGGATTTTCTTTACTATTTTAATTAAAATTTAAATAGAAGAACAGTTACAGTTGTGCCAGAACCCATGGATGCTAATATTACATAATCGCCTTTGTTAATTTTATTTGTATTCAATGCTCTATGAAGTGCCATAATTGGACTTGTAGTTCCAGTATATCCGTATTCATTTCCTACATATGTAGTTTTGTTTTCGTTTATACCTAGTTTTTTTAATGTAAGTTTAGCATCAGGAAGTGTGAATTGAGAAAATATGAGATGTCCAATATCAATTGGATTTATTCCATTATCCTCAGCAACTTCCGTTATTAACTTTGCCCAATAATCAGAAATAAAACTTCCATCAAATGGAAGCCATGACCATTTCTTATCTTCTTCATTCTCAATTACATCTCTTAATATTTTAGAATATCCTGCTCTTGGCATTAATATATTGTTATGCTCTGTTGGTTGAGTAACGTGAGTAGAGTCAATAAATCCTCTTTTTTCATTCTCCTCTACTTTTTCCAAAACCACTGCTGCTGCTGCATCTCCGAAATTGCTGTATGAAACAGAGTCGTATTTGCTTGAAACAGAACTGAATAAAATGCCGCCAACCACTAATGCTTTTTTGAATCTTTTATTTGTCATTAAAATTCTACTTGCTTGATCTAGTGCTGTTAACATTCCCAAGCAATTTGTATTTGTATCATATGCCATTCGAATCTTTTCCCCACCTAAGAGATTAAGCAACTTAATTGCATTAGCAGGAGAAGTAAATTCAGGTGTATCTGTTGCAAAGACAAGTAAATCTATATCATTAATATCTATGTTAGCATTTTTTAATGCATCAATACTTGCTCCATATCCCATGGTTATGACTGTCTCATTAGGATCATCAGAAAGATATCTGTATTCTCTATCTAGGTGATTCAGTAGCCCCTCTACGTCAATTTCCATTTTGTTAAAATGATCTATAAAAAATTGATTATGTACTTTATTTTGAGGATGGTAAATTCCTGTGCTTATGATGTTAATATTTTGATGTTTCATGTACATCCCTCCTGTGCATTATTAATTTTCATTTTAAATTAAGCAGGAGATACTATAGTAAAACAATTAATAAGAAGTCAAGATTTTTTTATTATTGTTTAAAAAAATAAGACTGAAAAACAGTCTTATTTTCGTTGGTTATTGTAAATTTTTCTCCAAAATTCAAATTCTTCAGATGTAACATTAAATTCATTTGAGTATTGAGATTCAGGATACTTTGTTTTTAATCCATGTATAGATAAAAAAACCTCTGCTGATTCCGTATCGTGGACATAGGTAGATAATTTATAATTAATCCAAAACTGTTCACCGTTTGGCGAAGTTACTGCTAGGTATATCATTGTCCGTCACTCCTTATTTAAATTCCTTTGTATTGTTTTCACTATATTATTAAATCTATTCTCCTGTAATCAAGAATTTTTTATTGATTCATTTGATTACGCTAAAAGCATGTATTTATCACTATATCCATGTTCCAGTGCAAATTTTTGAAAATTTTAAAATCAGCAGATTACTATAATTTTTATAATACAATATGCCATTATTTACATTGCAATTTCAGTAGAACACAATTATTATATATAGATGTATTGTTCAAATAAAACTAATGGTAAAAATACAGCAATTAAAGGTGGTGTTTAATATTGGACAGTGAAATTACAGATAAACTTAAAGATTATTTAGATATCCATGAAACTGTGAGAAATCTAAGTATCAATAATCCCAGACTATATAGACAAATTTATGATAATAAAGGTATGATTTACTATCTTGATATAATATTTCATAACACTAATTATTCTGATGTAGTAGCACATTCTCAAAAATTGTTAGATAGATATTGGACCGAAGATAGAATAGTAAAAGAATTAGAAAGTATTATAAGTATAAGGCAAAATCCTTTAGAATTGCGTGAAGAAACAGAAAGACTTTATAAAAATATTAATTACAAAGGTTTTGAGTTTTTATTAGATCTTATAATAAGAAAAAATAAAGACATGATATTAATAGTCGAAGAATATCAAAATGAAATACTTAATCTCAAACAAATATTAAAAAATAATTATCTTGATGAAAACAGTGAAAGTCCGATAAAAAGAAAAGACCAATTTAAACGAAAATTGGATACTATTTATACTGAATATGGTTATTTACCAAACTCAATAAAAATAAAGCAGTTAAACCCCTCTATCTATAATCTTTTAGGCCGATTTGGAGGATTCAAAAACATAGCCAAAGAATTTAATTATGTTACAGAGGATGAAATTGTCTCTCTTTTTGCTTATATGATTGATGAAAAAAAGAAAATTAAATGTACTGTCTGTGGCTCTGACCATATTATTAAGTATGGGGATAGTAGAGATAAATCTAAATATAATCAGGGATATAAATGTAAAAAATGCAACAAGAGATTTAATTCAAGAAATATAGCAAAAAATAATTTTGAAAAAATATTGAATACTATTAGAAGCGAAAATAATTTAAGCGATAATACTTTGCTTTTATTTTATAAATCGGATAAAAATATGGTTTGGAACTTTAATACTAATAGACCTATCTTTGCATATAAATACGAAACTCCTAACAAAAAAACAAAGAAGTTCATATGGACATTAGATTTATTTAAACGAAAATTAGATAGTATCTATAATGAATATGGATATATGCCAAAATATATTATTCTTGAAAAAGAGTATGATTTGGCATCAGCCTTCATAAAATTTGGAGGATATAAAAAAATAGTGAAACAGTTCAGGTATATTACACAGAAAGAAATTGAGGATAATCCTAACATTGTAAATTCTATTAAACATTGAAAGAGAGGTCTAAATAGACCTCTGCATTTTTGGTTATTTTACTTGTTCTCCTAATAATAAGTAATGTTGTTGACTTACGCTGCAACTAATCTTTCCCACCTGCCTCATTATTATCTTTTTCGCCTTTAATTTGTATTTTTAGGAGGTCTTAAAAATCCCTGATTGTTTCATATCTTAATATAGTAGGTATCTTTTTTGTAACTTGTTTATTTATATAATCTTTATCCTCTATTAATATCAATTACCCTTCTCTCCTTTGTGTTGAATTGATTGTAAATTCTCTAATTAATAATTGATAATATCTCTTTTGCTAACATAATAAGTTTTTTAGACTCAGAATTTCTAAGATATTTTACATCAAAACTATTTATTCTTACTCTATCTAATGAATCGCAGTCACAAAATATATTATATAATTTAATAGCCCTTGGCTTTTCACTTTTAGATATGCTATATTTGTCTATGTTTTTTAATGCTATTTCATCATCAAGATTATGATTCTCAATAATAAATTTAACTATCTCCATGTCAACATTACAGAGTTCTTGTGCAGGAGCAATTCTCAATTCATTTATTTTTAGCCAACTCAATTTCCCATGATGATTACATTTTTCATCATTTATTCTTCCAATATCATGATATATGCTCGTCTGACCTAGAATCATAATATCTTCATTGTTAAGTTCCATCAAGCAACCTAAGCACAATGAATGGAAAAGCACCCTTTTAGCATGTGTTATGCCATGGATACCATATGCTTCTTTAAAATAATCAGGCTTAATCTTTCTTTCAAAATATAAGTACCATGGTAAATAGCCATCGTCCTCTAATCGAACCATCATGCTTTCTAAATTATAAAGATCTAGTTCTTTAACTTTATGAAGTTTATCTGGAAATAATAATACTTCTCTTTCATTTCTTTTATTAATAAAATCAATAATATGATCAGTATGAATTTTAGCCTCGTATATCTTACCATCAAAATTACCCCAATTACTAGAAAATTTTAACGCCACATTAAAATCATCTGTCCAAGAATAAGCCTTATCAAACGGCGTAGATTTACTTCCTTCTCCTCTGTATACTGTAATAAATCCCTTATTGTCAATAGAAGACAATTCTATCGCTACTTTATCATTGTTGCTCTGTGGTTTATATTTTAGTATTCTCTGAAAAAACTCTGGTTTAATATAATGGAAGCCAAAATCCATTCTAGTATAAACTTCTATAAAAAGAACATATTTAATTTTATCAGGTATCTCATCAAACAAATCCATATAAGTTTGTAGTCGGATTTTGCTATCTACTCTAAATAGAATACCTTCATAATCCCTTTTACTATAAGTATCTGAAATCCATTTTTCCCATTTATTAATTCTATCTTTAAAGTTCATTCTCTTTAAGTACGAAACATCTACCATAAATAAAACTTTAATTCAAATTTTATCATAATTTATATGCTTTGCAAAATATTATAATCCTTATTAACTTTAGTACTCATATGCACTTGACGCAAATAGATATCCTTTCTTAAAATATATTAAATTTAATTAGGAGGTATTTTATTTATGTATAATTTAATCGGTTCCTTAAATATATATTTTATTTTTTTTCTGCAAAATCCTATATTCAAATTTATACTAGGATATATTGCATATAAAGTTGTTTTTAAAAAAATAAAAATAAAAATATCAGGCTACTTGGGAGAAAGAAAGGTAAAGAAATATATTAAAAAATTAGAAAAAAAGGGGTATGTCATTTTAAATGACTTTATGATACCTTTATATAATAAGACTACACAAATTGACCATGTT